>JBEPWW010000152.1:0-6570 GCA_041642215.1 Salinimicrobium sp.
AGGGAGTGATCATGGCGGCACGGGGACCAACAAAAAAATCTGCCAGGGCAGATTTATCTAAGTACAGTGCGTTTCCGAAAAGCCAGTTCAATTTGACTATGTTTTCAGCCGAAAGGGGTTTATGCGTTTGGACCGCATAGATCTTGTTAGGATGATTTCCGAAGAATAGGATCATTCTGTTTGGTTTAGTGTGTTGTTGTTGTATAAGCAGGCAAATTTACATTTTTTAAAACATTTGCAGCCAGCCTCCAAAAGAAAAAAGCCTCAAATTTCATTGGGAAACCTGAGGCTTTTTTAAAAAGACTCAAGGCTATAAAGTTCCAAGCCCTTCAGTGTCTTCGGGACCATAAACTTCCCATTCATCTTCTGTGAATTCGGTATTGGGGTTTATGATACCTGCCTTTCTTCTCATGTTAGTATCCTTGGCGAAATCATGTCCGCCAACATAGCCAAACATATCGATTAGCTGGCCGTCCTTAAACAAACCAATAGGATCATTGCCATTGAAAGTTATGATCTGGTGGTCTATGGAATAATCTGCAGCATTGTTTATTCCACTTAAACTGGCCTGGGCATGCGCCAGGACGATCACCGCTCCGGCGGCTATTGTTCCCTGGAGCTGGTATTCACTTTTCCATTCTGTCTCAGTATTGGTGATCTTCATTAAGGTATAGGAAGAAAGATCGATGGCTTCCCCTGTGGGGTTTCCAATTTCAATCGCTTTATTATAGCTGTAGCCTTCAAAATATTCAGAAATGATCAATTCCCCGGCAGCAGTATTGGCGTCGGCTGTTAGGGTAGTGAAGTCTACAGGACTGGAAAGTTCAGAAGTGTTATCGTAGATATCCCGGGCTGCCACAGTAACCGTATAATCTGTTTCGCCAGTGAAGGTGGCCACGGTATATTCTGTTCCTGATACGGTCTTGTAGAGATCCCCGTTGATGTGAATATCATATCCCTGTATCCCGGCATTGTCAGTTGAAGCCTCCCAGCTAAAGGTGGCCGAGGTTACTCCTATATATGATACGCTGAGGTTCTGGGGAACAGTAGGGTTCTCATTGTCTGGAGTGGTTGTTCCTTCTACCGCGTCACTTGCAGCAGAAGTATTCCCCGCAGAGTCGGCCGCGGTGATGGTGAAAGCGTAGGTTTCACCCGGCCATAAGCCTTCTACGGTGACAGAAATTGAGGAAACAGCAGTATAAAATTCCCCGTCTACTTGGACGTTGTATTTGGCAATTCCTACATTATCTGTTGATGCTTCCCAGGAAAGCCTAACGGTTTCGAAGCTTACTTCTTCCACACTTAGATTTTGAGGCACACTTGGGGCTTCAGAATCTGCTTCCCGGGCCTCTCCACCCCAGCGGTTATCGGCTTCTTCGCCCTCCCAGATCCTGGTGGCCAGGTGTGGGTTATCAATAAAAGGGTTTCTGTTGCCCTGGGCGTTTTCTATTATATTGTTACGCTGGATCTCTATAGCAGAAACAGGATCTTCAGCATTCCATTGCAGGAACAGGTCCAGACCACCCATTGGTGCGAAAGGTTCATCATAACGAAGGTTCATATACATAAGAATGCGGGCCACATCTCCTCTCCATTCATCTCCGGGAAAAAAAGCTTCTCCTTTTAGTCCATATTTGCCTTCCCCGCCGGTAAACGGATGATTCCATCGCATGATGTTGATGTCAATATCAGCTACTCTCATGACATGAAGGTCGTTAGGCGCTTCTCCCTCCAGCATGGACTGCGGATAAACATGCTCGGTGTTGAATGTATGCGGTTCATGAGAATTGCTATCGGATTCATATTCCCTTTTATCCCGGCTTTCACCGGAGTAGATCAGCACGACATTGGCAGGATGGTTTGGATCCTCATCCGCCTTATAGAGATAATTATGCCTTTGACCATAAGAAAGGAAGCCGGTATGTTTGCTTATGCTAAGTATAGCAAGGTCTTCGTAAAGGGCTTCTCCTTTCAGGGAAAAATCAACTTCAGTATAATAGGCTTTAAGATCACCCGGTACCTCATAAAAGGTTTCTGTTGCTTCGAGACCGGATTCCGGTTTAGGCTCAACACGGTCATCATCTGAATTGCATCCAAAAAAAAGGAGTGCTACCAGTATAAATAGGTAAGAAAATTTTTTCATCAGTAGTGTATGTTGCTTCAAATAGATAATCTAAATAGCAGTAGGGGTGTCCTGTTTTTCAGTATTTTAGAAGTGCCATATAGCAATCATTCCATAGCTAAAGATGATAAAATTTCTCTGGAGATTTATATATTAAAATGTTAATTAGTTGTCTCTTTTTTCTTCTGCAGTAAAGCCATATAAAATCCATCATAGCCCGTTTCGCTTGAAAGGATCTTTTTCTCTTTTTCAAGGCTGAAGGTCTTCCCTTCCTCAGATTTCAGGAACTGCTCTACCTGCTGTTCATTTTCTGATGGTAGGACAGAACAGGTAGCATAAACCATTTTCCCACCCGGTTTGACGATCCGGGAGTACTGTTGAAGGATCTCAGCCTGGGTCTGTCTTATGGTTTCGAGGAATTCGGGTTGTAATTTCCATTTCGCATCAGGATTACGGCTCAGCACGCCTAACCCGCTACAGGGTGCATCAATCAAGACCCTGTCGGCAGTGCCGTACATCTTTTTGATCACCTTTGTGGAATCGATCTCTCGGGTGTCAATATTATGAGCACCGGCACGTTTGGCCCTGCGCTTGAGTTCTTTAAGTTTATTGCCATAAATATCGGTGGCAATAAGCTGACCTTTATTATCCATCAGCGCTGCCAGGTGCAAGGTCTTACCGCCTGCTCCTGCACAGGTGTCAACTACCCTCATTCCCGGAGCTACATCCAGAAATTCAGCGACCATTTGGGAAGAAGCATCCTGTACTTCGAAATGTCCGTTTTGGAAAGCCTGGGTTTTGAACACATTAGCTCTTTCCTTGAGCTGCAAGGCGTTGGGGTAGTCTTTTACCGGCTCGGTCTCTATTCCCTCATCCAGCAGTTCTTCCCGGAGGTTTTCCCTGGTGGTTTTTAGGGTGTTGACGCGCAGAACAACCGGAGCCTGCTCGTTTAAAGCGTGTATTTCCTTTTCCCAGGTTTCTTCCCCCAGCTCCCGGGCACCCATTTCGTCCATCCAGTCTGGCACAGACTCCCTATATTTTCTGATTCTGCTAAGCTCGTCAAACCTTCCCTTGATTCGACGGGTAGGAGTGGGTTCGATCTGCTTCCAGTCAGGAAGCTCGATCCCCCTTAAAGTCGCCCAGACAGCAAAGAGCCGGAAAAGGTTTTCACGGGAATATGGAGGTTTAACTTCGGCGATCTCGCTGTAAAGTCTTTTCCACCTTACAATGTCATAAGTGGTCTCGGCTATAAAACTACGATCGCGGGAACCCCATCTCTTATCGCGTTTAAGGGTTTTTTCTATTACCTTGTCGGCATATTCCCCATCATTGAAAATGCTTGAAAGAGCATCTATAGTTGCAAAAACCAAATTCCTGTGTAAGCGCATATTATTTTTTTTCAGGCTGCAAAGGTACGGTTTTTTGTAGCGGAAAATTTTATCTTTGAAAGCAAATTCCTATCTATGAAAAAACTCCTTTTAATTTTGTCTGTGGTGCTTATTGGTTGTAACTCAACAGAAAAGGACCGGGAAAGAAAAGTAGTTACCCATGTTGAAATTCAGGACCTCCTGAAGGATTCGGTAAGTATCAGGGCCATTGAAATTATAGGAGAGGACCTGGCCTTTGCGGGGTCTGATGGGGTATATGGGATCTATAATGCCAATGCAGGAGAGATTAAAATGAACCGGCAGCAATACGATTCCCTGTATCCACAATTTCGTGCGGTAGCCAGTACCTCCACAGATTTTTTTATGCTGAGTATAGCCGCGCCTGCTCTTTTATATAAGACAGGAGATGGTGGTGAAATGGAACTGGTTTATAAAGAGGAGGATGAAAAAGCCTTTTATGATGCCATGACCTTCTGGAATGATGAGGAAGGAATAGCAATGGGGGATCCCGTAGAGAATTGCCTTTCTGTGATCATAACACGTGATGGAGGTGAAAGCTGGAATAAGTTATCCTGTGAAGTTTTGCCTGAAACAGCCGAAGGGGAAGCTGCCTTTGCTGCGAGCAATTCAAATATTGCAGTGGTGGGGGAGAAGACCTGGATCATTTCAGGAGGGAGCAGATCAAGGGTATTTTACAGTCCGGATAAAGGGAATAGCTGGGAAGTTTTCGAAACACCTATAGTACAGGGCTCAGCAACAACTGGTGCCTATTCGCTTGATTTTTACGATGAAAACCGGGGGATCATGATTGGAGGAGACTATACAGAACCCGAAGCGAACCGCGCTAATAAAGCGATGACCAGCGACGGTGGTAAAACCTGGGAGTTAATTGCAGAAGGGAATGGCCCCGGTTATAAAAGCAGTATCCGGTATGTTCCCGGAGGGGATGGGAATGAAATCGTTGCGGTAGGTTTTACCGGGATCTCCTATTCAGATGATGCCGGGGGGACCTGGAGGGAGCTTTCTGAAGAAGGTTTCTATACCATCCGATTCCTGAATGATTCTATTGCCTATGCCGCGGGAAAGGGCAGGTTGGCGCGCTTAATCTTGAGGTAAAAAAATAAAACAGGAGCTTTATCCTCCTGTTTTGTTTATTGATCTCCTATTCTGAGGATTTGTTTTTATTGGCATGACGTTCCCGGTACTCCTTAAGCATTTTACGATTGAAGTCATCTTCCACCTTTTTTAACTTAAGGATCCTGGTAGCGGGTAAGATCGTTCTCAGGTCTTCAAAGAATTTCTTTTTCAACAAATAATCCTGTCTTTCTATTTCAACATATTCCCGGATCTTTTCCTCAGCATTTTCTTCGGTATAACATTCAATATCCAGGATATCGGCATGTTCCCTTCTGTAAAGCTTTCGTCTTTCTGCATCAAATTCGTTGTAGATGGGCCAGAATTTCTGGGCTTCCTTTGCGGTAAGATTGAGGCCTTCTGTAATATAAGCGGTCTTCAGGGCTTTTATTCTTTCCCGGTGGCTTTCCCTGTCCTGGGCTGCCAATTGGAAAGTGCCGCAAATCAAAAGGAGGATAAAAAATATTTTTCTCATATTATTCATCATTGAGTAGTATTGAGGGGTCTTCTATGTTTTCATGTATGTATTCCATCATCACTTCCGGATCGAGCCCTGTCGTAGTAGAGGAAGGAAGGAAATCTTCTTCCCCTAAAAGCTGAGAGAATTCTCCCGAGGAGTTCTCAAAGCTCTCGTGAAGATAGTCCTCCAAAATGACCAGGTCCAGAGATTCCCAGCTGAAGCTTTGAGGTTCATTTGTAAGGAAAGTGGTAACAATGGCTACAAAAACCGCTGCGACCCCGGCTACATAATACAGGGTTTCTTTTTCAAATAAGCGTCGAATCCTGGATGGAGAATTTTGAGGTTTCAGCTTTTTTGATAAGCGGTCTTCAAAGGTCTCAAAGTAATCCTGAGGAACCTTAAAAGCTTGTTTGCTAACCGGTATATCCAGGTCATTAGGAGAAGTTACCTTTTCCATAATACGGGTTTGCAGGCCTTCAAAATATCCTTCGGGGATCTTAAAGCCTGTGTCAGTATGATATGGTAACTTATTCTTTTTCATTCTTTTATTTGACTGAAAATTTTAATAAAGGTTTAATCTGCTTTTAAATATTCCTCTATTTTTTTTACGGCAATATGATAGGAGGCTTTAAGAGCACCCTCAGATGTTCCTAAGATATCAGAAATTTCTTTATACTTCAACTCCTGGAAGTATTTCATGTTAAATACCTGTTGTTGTTTTTCCGGAAGAAGGGCGATAGCCTTCTGTAGTTTTAACTGGATCTCATCCCCTTCAAAATAAACATCGCTCTCCAGGTTTTCTACTATTTGCTGTTGCAGTTCTTCTGAACTGATTTTTAACTTTTTTGCCTTACCGTTGATAAAGCTGATGGATTCATTGGTGGCAATGCGATACATCCAGGAGAATAGCTGGCTGTCTCCTTTGAACTGGTGAATGTTTCTGTAGATTTTAATAAAGGTGTTCTGCAGGACGTCATCTGTGTCATTATGGTCCTTCACGATATTTCTTATCTGCCAGTACAGCCGTTCCTGGTATAAAGACACCAGCTCGCTAAAAGCTGCATCGTGGCTTTTTTTATCCCTGAGCTGTGATAAGAGTTTTTTTTCAGAACTGTCCAAACAGTGTAGATTTCAGTATCAAGGCGGTAAAGATAAGAGGAATTGGCGGAATTAAAAGAGGCAAGTCAGAAGAGCGTGAGGAGTTGCTAAAACATCGACGAAATACACGATATATAGATAAAATGCACAAAAAATTTGTTTATATATTTTTTTGTAGTATATTCACTTTGTGAAAAAGGAACACTTTTTTGCTCCAGATTAACCTGATCTTATTGTTATTGGCCCCAAAATGGCAATAAGATGTAAAAAATGGATGAACCTACTTCATCCATTTTTTTCTTTTATTGCTTTGTGAAATTTCTTTCTGCCATTCAATTTTCGGCGGCTTCGATGAATGCTGGTTAAGG
>JBEPWW010000153.1:0-6543 GCA_041642215.1 Salinimicrobium sp.
GAGAAGTCACAAAAAGGTCTGAGTCCTCAAAGTCAGCAGAACTGGCAAAACCGGCCGGAATGGTTTTTTAATCGCGAACATACAGACACTTATGAGCAGTGGTATGAGGGACGTTATAAGCGTGCTGAGATCTGGCAGAAAAGAGTCATGGAAGACCTTGTCTCTGCCGACCCAAGAGTTGAAACGCTTCTCGAATTTGGTTGTGGGACCACCCGGTTTACCCGCTGGTGGAAGGAGATAGGTATTGAAGCTACAGGAGGTGACATCTCTCCGCTGATGCTTTCTCAGGCCATACATCTTTTTGATGGTGATCTTGTCATGGCCGACTCACACCACATGCCATTCAAGAACCACACTTTCGACTCCCTCGCTTTTATCACTACTTTTGAATATTATAAGGATCCTGTAAAAGTGATACAGGAAGCCGCCAGGGTAGGTAAATATGGCATTGCAATGGGAATGATGAATCGAAATTCCCCGAAAGTTGTTCGCAGAAGAGTACAGGAGATCTTCGGAAAAAATCCGTTTTATCTTACCGCAACCTTTTATACTCCGGATAAACTTATCGCAATTATTCATGAAGCACTAAAGGGAAGGGAATACACTATAAGATGGAAATGCACGGGTCTTCCAAAATGGTTTCCGGTGCAACAATGGAATGTGCCGGTTGGTGATTTCTTTGGATTGTATATCCAGTTTAATGATGTTGACTGATGAGTGAAACGCTGGGAAAAATTGACCGTGATCTCATAGAGGACTTTTTAAGAACTAAATCCGGCTATAAACGTCGTGAAGTTCTTGTCGGCCCGGGCTTCGGAGTAGATGTTTCTTTAATTGACCTTTCCGGAGAAATGGCCATGGCCATGACCAGTGACCCATTATCTCTCATTCCGGGACTGGGTCTGAGAGAGTCGGCATGGCTGTCAGTACATTTAATGGCTAATGATATGGCGACCACGGGCTTTGCACCTATGTACGGGCAATTTGTGCTGAATCTTCCTGAACATTTTTCCAAAAAGGACTTCCAGATATACTGGGATCATATTCACACATTTTGTGAAGAGATAGGTACAGCGATTACCGGCGGACACACAGGCTTCATTGAAGGCCAGAATTCGACCATTGCCGGTGGAGGAACTTTTACCACCATCGCTCCTAAAGACAGGATCAGAATTTCAAAAAACGCACAGCCAGGAGACAGCATTCTGGTAACAAAATCCTGCGCGATCTCCTCGGCAGCTATCCTGGCGATGAGTTTTCCTGAAACAGTAAAAAATGAGGCCGGTGTGGAAATTTACCATCAGACCTGTGAGAGCTTTTACAATACGAGTTCTTTAAAAGAAGCGCTGACCGTCATGGACAAAAATCCCACGGAACTTACCGCTATGCATGATGTTACTGAAGGTGGAGTGCTTGGTGCCATTTATGAAATGGCCGTGGCGTCCAACAATGGTGCTAGAGTATATAACGAACAACTTCCCATAGGTGTCCTGCAAAAGGAGGTTTGTGAAATTTTCTCCCTGGACCCACGATTTTGCATTGGAGCCGGGTCGATGATCATTTCCTGCAAGGCCGGAAGTGAAGATAAAATCATTAAAAGCTTACAGAAAGAGAATATCCCCTGTTCAAAAGTAGGTGAATTTACAGAACTAAACACCGGCATAAACCTGGTCAGCAATGGTCAGATGACAGAAATGAAATATTATGAGACTGACCCTTATTGGGCAGCCTTTTTTAAAGCCTTGAATTCGGGATGGAAATAAGGGGCCGATTACGTAAAAAGGGCATCTATCTGGTTGTGGATCCTTCTATGGAAGAGAAAATCCTTTTAGAAAGACTACAGCATGCATTGCAGGAGAAAATTGTAGCTGTACAGATCTGGGATAATTTCAACACCGAAAAGAACGTCTTATTGCTGACCAATAAAATCTGTGAGCTATGCCATGCCCATGAAGTGCCGGTATTTATAAATAATCGCTGGGAATTAATAGCTGATGCAGCCCTGGACGGAGTGCATTTTGATGAGATCCCTGAAGATATAAATAAGATCAGGGAGGAACTTAAAAAACAATTCTTAAAGGGCTTAACCTGTAATAACGATTTGAAATGCTTAGAATGGGCTGAAAAGCACCAGTTCGACTATATTTCCTTTTGCTCGATTTTTCCTTCAAAAACCAGCAATAGTTGTGAAATGGTGGATTTCGATACCATTAGAAAAGCAAAAGAAAGAAGCTCGTTACCCATATTCCTTGCAGGAGGAATAAGTCCTGAGAACATAGAAAAATTACATAACCTGAAGTACGATGGTGTAGCAGTGGTGTCAGGAATAATGAATGCTGACAAACCTGGAGAAGCCGTCCAAAATTATATGAAAAAATTAAACCTATAGACAATGAGATTAAAGACCATAGAAAAGCTTTGCTGCCCGTTTGACAAAAATGATGTACAATTAACAACTATCACTAAAGATATAGAGGAGAACATATTAGAGGGATTTCTCACCTGTGAAAAATGTGACAGGATCTATCCAATTGTGAAGGGAATACCAATCATGAATCCAGACGAATACCGAGAACCTGAATTGGAAAAACCCCTTCTGGAACAGTGGAAAAAACACCTGAAAGGAAAGTCTGTGGAGAACTTCAAATTGATAGAATAAAGCCGGGCAGCCCATTGTGCTGGATATGGTGTACAAACCGGGCATAGCTCCCAACGATCAAAAATTCTCCGCGGGAGTCCTTATGTCGTCAAGAAACAGCTTTTCCTTCTTTTATTAAAATTTTCATCACCCAATCCTTTAATAACATAATTTCTCAAAAAACGAGGCCACTTCTTCTTCAAAGAATTCTACCGGGATCCTATGGCCCAGTCGCGGGACAAGGTGAAGATGGAGATCGGTCACGGGATTGAAATCTGTCTTTAAAAAAGTTAGGGTATCGGCCGGGGAAACCACTTCATCTCGTTGCCCGATGACAATCTGTTTCAGGTTGTTGAATCCTTCAATACCGGGAATGTTTTGAGGAACCGATCGTTTCATTAGAGCCGGATTGAACAATAGCGCCGGTCGAAGAAGGGCATTGGCGACATGATAAGCCGCAAAACCTCCCATACTGCTGCCAATGACCGTATTGATCTCCTCCCCGGGATACATCTCCAGGATGCTTTCAATGGCATGGGAATCCCGGTAATAATCAAGATCGGGTGCGTAGACCGTTCCATACTTTTCCAGGATGCCTCTCTTTTCGGGATTGAGTTTGCTGTCAAGGCCGTGTAAATATAAAATGTTCATCATGCAAAATTAAATTTTAAAAGTAAGGATTCGAAACAAAATAGGCATTACCCAATACGAACATAGATTTACCTAAACCCCACCGCCTTCCGGGCAGGATCCTTATACTGCTCCTCCTCGGTGATGTTATAGATCTCAGCCAGGGTCATCTCTCCCCCGGCAATGTGATCGGAGTTCTGTTCCCGTAAAAGGACATTCGCTTTTTCGGCCGGTAAAGCCCTGAATTCATAAGCCGATTTCAGGCGGCCTTTGCGCTTAAGCGCAGGATCAATGTTCTGCACATCGGTATTGAAGGTGGCGATGATCTGAATTCCCAGGGATTCCCCCAGGATCCCATCGGTGATATTGAGGATCATTGCGAGATTTGAATTCCGTTTGCTGTCCCGGGAGATGATCAGCTCTTCGGCGTCCTCTATCACCAGGATACAATTGGAGTTGTCCATCAGGTACCGTGTCATGGCGATATTATCGAGGTTCTGGGCCATTTGTCCCGGCAGAAAAACAATTTCCTTCTTTACCAGTCCGCACAGGTACCTGATGTAGGTGCTTTTTCCTGTTCCGGGTTTGCCGTACAGCAGGTGCAGTCCGCTTTTATTGTTCTCCCCCAGGATTTTGAGCATTTTGTGATGAAAATCGGGAAAATCATGGTGATAGATCTTAGAAAGTTCCAGTTCGGGTCTGGCAAAATCGATCTTCTTGTTATCGAGCCCGTGCGGTTGCGAGATTATGAGATTGATATACGCCCGCTGGTCCTTTTCTTTTTCCATTCCTGCAGCAAAGGCCGTAAGATCCCGCAATAAATGCCCATCCTCTTCCTGAAAAAGGATCGAAACATCATCATCATCTTTCTCCAGGAGTATCTTTTCTTTAAGCACATAAATTTTATAGTTCTGCCAGTCCTCTTTTTCGGAAGATCTTACAAAGTGAAAGGCGCATGATCATAGGATTCTTTGCCCTCTGTGAATCAGAAAACATTAAGGTGCTATACCTGCTCACTACCACAGCAGAAAAGTATTTCCTGAAGAAAGGTTTTCTGAAGGTGGACAGGGAGTTGATACCGCCTGTGGTAAAACAAACCCGCGAATTCAGCAGCATTTGCCCGTCTTCGTGGCAATCCGTGAAGTAGTATTTAAGCCGGTAAAATACTGAGAGTAAGCATAATATTCGGAAAAGCAGGATTGCAAAATAAAGCCATTTTCAGACAAGACTGCAACACACCACATTTCCTCTCGTCTTTTAACAAAGAACAATTATCGATTAAACAAAAAAACAGAACAATGAAAACTTTAAGTTTATTACTATTCGTATTGCTCATCGTAAACGTACAGCCTGAGAAAAAATTAGAGAAAGAAGTGGCTTACCGTGGTCAGCAGGTTGTTGCAGATCTTGATTTTGCATCTAATATTGGAGTGAAGACCTGGAAAAGGTCAGCTATTAAAATCGTGGCTTCAGTAAAGGTAGAGGATGAAAAGTATAGGAATATGTATGAGCTGAAAGTAAACAGCAGCGATTCAAGCATTGAGATCTGTTCAAATTCCGCCGAATTAATTGAAGCTTACCACGATGAATTTGGCCAAAGAAATGACCTGAAGCAGAAGATCAATTACATTTTATTTGTGCCCGAAGAAGTGGAGATGGAACTGTCGAGCGTCACAGGAAGCCTGACTTCAGAATTTCTGCAGGGAAATATCCGGATTGACCTGGTTGTTGGGGATGTACATATTGAAAAATTCGAAGGAAATCTCGAACTGAGATCCGTCACCGGAAAGATCGATCTTCCTGTACACGACAGCTCTTATAAGGCCAAAACAGTAATGGGTAACATTCATGGCAATGATCCGGCTGCCGAAAGGAAAAAAGGTTTTGTAGGACAGGAAGTAATAAAAGACCTGCAGGATTCAAAAAACCGGCTCACTCTTAACACAGTCACGGGAGATATCTTTCTCAATTAATAGCGGCATTATCCATTTGAAACAGCTATCGTTATATCAAACTTTCGCTGTTAACTTTTAGCCACTAGCTTTTCACCGGTTCTCCCGACTGCATTCAGGAATCTTAATTCACCTTGATCGTTAAACGTAAACCTGAAACATTCATCATTTATCACACATACTTCCCTTCAGCTATCATGCTTTGGGCGATTCTTCTCCGGGCCTCTTTCAGGTTAAGGTTGCAGGGTTTGGTAAACTTCTTTAAGGCCAATAGCAGCAAGTTGCGCTCCTCTCCTTCCGCAAAGCCCAGGATAGCCTCCTGCCCTGCCTGTCTGAAGTTTTCTACCGATTCATACAAAAAGACGCGGCTGATATCGTGCAGAGGGGCAGGTGCTGTCTCTCCATCGCCCGTTTTTTCGGTTTTGTCCAGAACGCTTTCCAGTACGTATGCCTGAATGATCATATCGGAAATATGCATCAACACCTCCTGTTCTTCTTTAAGCTTCTTTCCAAGTCGCTGTGCAGCGGCACCGGCGATGAGAAGGGTAGCTTTTTTGAGGTTTGCGAGAGCTTCGAAGGCTGTTTCCGGTGCGTCTTCTTCCCTCTTGCTTTCATGCGGAAGGGAGCTGACTTCCTTTCGGATGGTTTCGGCCGCCTGTAGCAGCTCCAGCTCTCCATTCATGCCCTTCTTCAGCAGCATGTCGACGATCAGCATCCGGTTGATCTCATTAGTTCCCTCGTAAATTCGGGTGATGCGGGCATTACGATACAACCTGGCCATGGGCGCGTCTTCAGAAAATCCCATTCCCCCAAAGATCTGCACCCCCTCATCCACCACCAGGTCCAGGCATTCCGAACCAAAGACCTTCAGAATAGCACATTCGATCCCGTAAGCCGACACCGCCGTGATCTCTGCCTTTTCTTCAGAAAAGCCTTCAGCTTTTAAAAAGCCTGCTTTCTCATCGATCAGGTGTCCTGTATGGTAGATAGCCGTCTCCAGGGCAAAGATCCTTACCGCCATTTGGGCCAGCTTATGCTGTATGGCCCCAAAATCGGCGATGGCGCTTCCAAACTGCTTTCGGCTGTTAGCGTATTTCACAGCGAGGTCAAAGGCCGTTTTTGAGGTACCAATGGCCCCTGCACCCAGTTTGATGCGACCGGTATTCAGCACATTGAGAGCGATCTTAAAGCCTTCCTCCCGTTTTCCCAGCATATTTTCCGCAGGCAGCCGCACGTCATTGAAGAATACCTGCCGGGTAGAAGATCCCCTGATCCCCATCTTGCGCTCTTCCTCGCCCAGGCTGATGCCGCCAAATTCCTTTT
>JBEPWW010000154.1:0-3221 GCA_041642215.1 Salinimicrobium sp.
GATGTGACCGATTCTGAAGCTTACCACGAGGTGTCCATGAAGATGCAGCGGGAGCAGATCCTGCAGTTCTTTAACCACCCGTCGGTCATTATGTGGGGCTATATGAACGAGATCTTCATCAGGCTGGTGTTCAACAACAAGGTTACCGAAGAAGAACGAAAGGAAAAGATCCGCACCTCTGTGGAGCTGGCCGAAAAACTGGAAAAGCTAACAAAACAGCTGGATCCCGACAGGCTTACGGTAATGGCCCTGCACGAAAATGAACTCTACAATACCTCAAAAATTGCAGATCTTCCTGATGTCATCGGGTGGAATCTTTACATGGGCTGGTATGGCCCAGGACTGGAAAACTTCGGAAAATTCCTGGATGAACAACACGAGAGGTATCCAAACCGCCCGCTGTTCATTTCAGAATATGGCCCGGGCGCAGATGTGCGCAACCAGACGAACGATCCAAAACCCTGGGATTATTCGGAAGCCTATCAGCTAAAGCTGCACCGAAGTTACATCAGGCAGGTACTGGAACGGGATTTTGTGCTGGGAATGGCCACCTGGAATTTTGCCAATTTCGGCTCCTCCTTCCGGCAGGATGCGATGCCTTACATCAACCAGAAAGGCCTGCTGAACATGGACCGCACCAAAAAGGACATTTACTATTATTACCAGGCCAGGCTGCTGGAGGAACCGGTGCTCTATCTGGCAGGAAAGAATTTTACAGAAAGATTTCCGCAGGACGGTTCAGAAAAACTGCAGTTCACCGTATTTTCCAATGCCCCTGAAGTCACTCTGGAAGCAAACGGGCAGCAGTATACTTCTAAAGTAGAAGAAGGAATTGCCCTTTTTGAGGTTCCACTTCCGGAAGGAAAACATACACTTACTGCTAAAGCAGTAGAACAAACACATTCCCGCGAGTTTGAAGTTACCTACCGCGAGAATCTTCTTTCCCGTCTGGAAAAAGATGACCTGCTCATCATCGTGGGAACACATGTGCAGTACAAAGATCCCGTGACTAAAGAGGTGTGGATCGCTGACCAGGAATACCGGGAAGGCAGCTTCGGATTCGTAGGCGGGAAAATTTACCAGAAGTCTAAAGACAAGTTCCAGGGAACGGCTTCAGACATACAGGGCACCGAAAATGATCCGCTGTTCCAGACCATGCGCGAAGGGATCGAAGCCTATAGGTTTGATGTCGAAAAAGGTACATACAGGATCACCTTGTTATTCGCCGAACCCGAATATTCCGCATCCGAAGAGAATATCTATAATCTTGCTGAAGTTTCCGAAGAAAAAGCGGCAACCGTGAGAAGCTTTGACATCAGCATCAACGGAGAAACCCTGAGAAAAGATCTGAACCTCGCCAGAGACTACGGACGGATCAGGGCCGCAGAATTGATTTTTATAGTACGTACAGAAGCAGGTATCGATATTCAATTTTCAGAAAATTCCGGAAATTCATTACTTTCAGGCCTTAAACTTAAAAAATTGTAGCGCTTTAAAATCCAGTCAAAGATCACTTTATGAAAATCACTTTAAAATACCTTTTTTTAATTTCCCTCCTGCTCGCCTTTTCCTGTAAGGAAGAAGAAAAACGATCTTCGGGCGAGTCACAGGTGATCAGGGAAAAACCGGAAGGGATCGAGACGCCGGAAGGCATGGTTTGGATCCCCGGTGGGAAATTCATGCAGGGTGCGGTAGAAAAGGATTCCATGGCGATGGATCATGAGAAGCCGGCTCACCCCGTAACGGTTGACGGTTTTTTTATGGATGAAACCGAGGTGACCAATGCAGAATTCAAGGAATTTGTAGACGCTACCGGCTATGTCACCATGGCCGAGCGGGAAATAAGCTGGGAAGAGATAAAAAAACAGGTGCCGCCCGGCACTCCCAAACCCCCCGATTCCCTCCTGAAACCCGGTTCCCTCATCTTTAAAAAACCAGGCCAAAAGGTGGACAATCTATATGATTTTTCACAATGGTGGGAATGGAAGATCGGGGCGAACTGGAAACATCCACAGGGGCCCGGAAGTTCTATAGAAGGAAAAGAGGATTTTCCAGTGGTACACGTAGCCTACGAAGATGCCGCAGCCTATGCCGATTGGGCCGGTCGCAGTTTGCCTACAGAAGCCGAATGGGAGTATGCAGCAAGGGCCGGCAAACAGGACGAAGTTTTCTTCTGGGGCAGCGATGCTTCAAACCTCAGTGAAATGGCAAACACCTGGAATGGGGAATTCCCTGCAGAAAATGGGTTGGCAGACGGCTACGAAGGTGCCGCCCCGGTGAGATCTTTCCCCCCAAATGATTTTGGTTTGTATGACATGGCCGGCAATGTTTGGGAGTTTACCGATGACTGGTACAACGTGGAATATTATAAAGAATCTATGGCGAAAGGCCTACAGAAAAATCCAGCGGGAGCAGCAAGGCCATACAACCCGCACAACCCTCAGGTGCCGGAAAAGATCATTAAAGGGGGATCCTTTTTATGTCACGACTCCTATTGTTCAAGTTTCAGGATCTCAGCCAGGATGCAAACCTCCCTGGATTCCTCTCACGAGCACCTGGGATTCAGGACTGTCGCCACTCCTGAAATGCTGAAAGAGAAAATGCATTAAATCCTAAAATTTTCCCAAAAACAATTTTAACTTACTCCCATATTTGAAATCCGATCATGAAAAATAAAACATACCTCATTTTAATCACCATCGTGTCTGCCCTTGGCGGACTTCTTTTTGGTTATGACACCGGTGTCATCAACGGTTCGCAGTATTACTTTAGCCAGTATTTTGCCCTGGACGCGGGCATGAAAGGCTGGGTAGTGGGAAGCGCGCTGATTGGCTGCTTTTTTGGAGCCATCCTGGCCGGACCTTTGAGCAACTGGTTAGGAAGAAAATATTCCCTGATCATTTCTGCGATTCTCTTCTCTATTTCCGCGTTTGGATCTGGATTACCCGATTTCCTTCCGCAGTCGGTATCGCTATTGGTCATGTTCAGGATCATTGGTGGTTTGGGAATCGGGATCGCGTCCATGAACGCGCCTACCTATATTGCCGAGATCGCTCCCGCTAAGATCCGCGGTACTTTGGTTACTTATTACCAGCTGGCGATCGTGGTAGGTTTCTTCGTGGTGTTCCTGGCGACTTATTTCATTGGCAGTTCTGCAACCGAAGCCGAAAATATTGAGCGAGGCTGGCGTTTAATGCTCTGGTCTGAACTCATCCCCAGTT
>JBEPWW010000154.1:3231-6486 GCA_041642215.1 Salinimicrobium sp.
TTCTTCGTTCCTAAAAGCCCGCGCTGGCTGGCCCTTCATGGTGCCAAAGAGGAAGCCCTTAAGGTTCTTAACCGTATTCACGGCTCTGAAATGGCTGCGGTAGAATTCAGGGAAATTGAAGACAATATTCAAAAAGAACAAAAAAAGGTCAAGCTTAGTGTGTTTGCTAAAGGCGTTTTTTCCATCATCGTTATAGGAACCGTACTTTCTGTCCTGCAACAATTCACCGGGATCAACGCGGTGCTTTATTACGGCGCAGATATCTTTGAGCAGGCCTTAGGGTTTGGACAGGAGGATGTCCTGGAACAACAGGTATTACTCGCAGCGGTGAACCTAATTTTTACTTTCGTGGCCATGGCCACCGTAGATAGATTCGGAAGAAAACCATTGATCTACATTGGTTCTGTGGGAATGATGACCGGCTTTATCATCCTGGGAATAACTTTAATGACCGGAAACGTGGGGATTCTTTCCCTCATAGGAGTCCTCTTATTCATCGCTTCCTTCGCCATGTCCATGGGACCTGTGGTATGGGTGGTGTTATCTGAAATGTTCCCTAACTCCATTCGAAGTGTAGCCATGTCTATTGCTGTTGCCGCACAATGGGCAGCCAATTACCTGGTCACCCAGCTTTTCCCGGTGGTGGCTGAAAGTGAGATTAACAACAACCAATTCTGGAGCGGTTCCCTGCCCTACTTTATATTTTCAGGCTTTATCCTCATCATCATCCTGTTCACCATGAAATACATTCCCGAGACCAAAGGAAAAACCCTGGAAGAACTGGAAGACATGTGGAACATTCCCCAGGAAGCCAAATCAACTGTTTAGTACCTTCCATAATTATTTCAGGAGGCTGTTTAAAAAGCTAATTAAGCTTTTTAAACAGCCTCTTTTTTATTTACAGGATTCACGAATAGTTCTTCCGCCCGGGAGCACGACCAAAACGGTAGGCTTTCCGAAAAACTAAAAATTCATAACTTCGTTTCCTCATAACAGCATAAAAAATGAAAGTCAGTATTGCTTCCAGGAACCCGGTGAAAATAGGTTGTGTAAAAAAGGGGTTTCAGGAAATGTTCCCCTCTATCGATTTTAGTTTTGAAGGGGTCGCAGTCCCATCAGGTGTGGAGGACCAGCCTATGGACGACAAAACTACCTTTATGGGCGCCAATAACAGGGTTCTCCGGGCGATGGAGGCGATGAAAGATGCCGACTTCTGGGTAGGCATAGAAGGCGGGATTGAAAGAGCGGGAAATGAGATGTCGGCTTTTGCCTGGATCGTCATAAGATCGCGGGATCTTACGGGGAAATCACGGACAGCGTCTTTTTATCTTCCGGGGAAGGTAACAGAGCTAATAGAGGCGGGGAAAGAACTGGGGGAAGCAGATGATCTGGTTTTCGGCCACACCAATTCCAAACAGAAGAACGGGGCTGTGGGTATCCTGACTGACAATACCATTGACAGGACCGGCCTGTATACCCAGGCGGTAATCCTGGCCCTGATACCTTTCAAAAATACCGATATGTACTAGAAGAGCGTGCAGCACCTCCACAACAGGACGATCGCACCTCCCAACATACCGGAATTTTTCCGGAATTATGGCAATGAAACTAATGTTGTGAGGCAATAAACCTCAACAGCATAAAAAACAGGTCCCGTACCTGGAAGATCAGGAGATTACCGGGACCTGTTTTTAGTTATAATTTCTTTAATCCTCTTGTTTGGGATTTGTCAGCCTCCATAATGCTAATGGCATAACCGCCCCCGGGGGCAGAGCGCTGTGAAAGCCTGGATTTGTTGTTGACCACCACCTTCCTGATCTCGTAAGCCTGCGCGTTCTTCCTGTAGTGGGCATCTTTGGCATCTGAATAAATAGTGGCAATGTATGTTTTTCCGGGATCCAGAAAATCGAATCTTATTTTGGAAGTACGGGCATCATTCCCGTTCACGTTGCCCACAAACCAGTTGTTGCCGCCTTTCTCCTTACGGGCAATGGTCAGGTAATATCCCGGCTCGGCTTCCAGGTACCGGCTCTCCTCCCAGTCTATGGCCACATCCTTGATGAACTGGAAGGCATCCATGAAACGCTCATAATTCTCCGGCAGGTCGGCAGCCATTTGCAGCGGACTGTACATGGTAACATACAACGCCAGCTGATTGGCGATGGTACTATTCACCCACGAATCATTATTTGGGCTGAAAGTACTGATGTCCATTTCAAAAATTCCGGGGGTATAATCCATGGGGCCTCCTATAAGCCGTGTGAAAGGGATCACGGTTACGTGGTTTGGCTTGGAGCCTCCAAACGCTTGGTATTCCTGCCCCCTTGCCGATTCATTGGCGATAAGGTTTGGCCATGTGCGGGCAACTCCCGTAGGTCTCACCGCCTCATGGGCATTGACCATCACCTCATATTCTGCGGCTTTCTCGATCGCGTACTGGTAATGATTGACCAGCCACTGGCTGTAGTGGTTCTCTCCCCGCGGAAGTATATCTCCTACATATCCGCTCTTCACGGCATTATAGCCGTTATCTTTCATGAATTGATAGGCCATATCCATGTGGCGCTCGTAATTGCGTACAGAAGAGGAAGTCTCGTGGTGCATGACCATTTCCACTCCTTTGTTTTGCGCATAATCCCGCACCCGGTCAAGGTCAAAATCGGGGTAAGGCGTCACAAAGTCAAAGACGTAATCTTTCGAGTTCCCAAACCAGTCTTCCCAGCCAATATTCCAGCCTTCTACCAGGACACCGTCAAAGCCATGCTCGGCTGCGAAATCAATATGTCTCAATACGTTCTCGGTCGTGGCACCATGGGTGTCGTTAGGCTCGGCTGCATCAAAATCGGTTTCTCCCAGTTTAACTGCAGCAAATTCATCGGTATAGTGCCAGGTGCTTTTTCCGGTGATCATTTCCCACCAAACGCCAATGTACTTCATAGGCCTTATCCAGGAGGTATCGTCGATGGCGACAGGTTCATTGAGGTTGTAAGTAATTCGTGAAGCGAGGATATCCCGCGCGTCATCACTTACGATCACTGTTCTCCACGGAGTTTTTCCGGGGGCGATCATGTACACTTTGTCACCGGTAACATCTGGGGTGAGCCAGGATGAAAAAACCAGGCTCTCATTATCCAGTTCCAGGTGCATGGTAGAATAATCTATCAATGCAGCCTCATGCAAATTGATATAGATCCCGTCATCGGTCTTCATCATCAGGGAAGTCTGCACTCCTGTTGGTGAGAAGGCAGTCTGGGA
>JBEPWW010000155.1:0-6457 GCA_041642215.1 Salinimicrobium sp.
CCTCGATACTCACTGCCTCGTTTTCTGTTACCGAAACCGAGAATGGGGTCATGATATCTTTGGCCAGGACCGATTGGAAAACGAGCATATTTTTAATAAAGGTCGTTTCATTCTCCTCAAAAACTCCTTCTTCCTCAGCAGCATCAGTAATCGCCATAAATTCTTCCCTGCTCATGCTGCTTACGTGTGCCGACTTTCCAATGAGTTTCGTGGTAAGGGTCATCAACCATAGAATGCCGGTGTACTTCAGGATAAATATAAATAGCTGCAGGGTCTTATGCGTGAAGACCCCCAGGGATTGCCAATAGGTCGCGCCTATGGTTTTAGGAATGATCTCAGACAATACCAGGATCGCGAGCGTCATGACCGCAGATACTATGACCACTGCATTTCCCCCGCCAAATACTTTTTCTGCCTGTACCCCTACCAAAATAGCACCCACAGTATGAGCTACAGTATTGACGGTTAAGATCGCGATCAAAGGCCGGTCAACATCCTGCTTGTAACGCGCGATGGCTTTTGCATAGGGTTTCCCTTCCTGCGTCTTCACTTTCAAATATGTGGGAGTAAAGCTCAGGAAAGAGGCTTCCAAAATAGAACATACAAAAGAGAAAAATATCGAAATGAATGCGTAAAAGATTAAAAGCGCCATTATTCGCTGTTATGAGGTCCTAAATTAATAATAATGAGCAGAGTCCTTTCAGCTTTTAAGAAAGTTTTTCATAAGCTTTAGAACATGATCGAAATAAGATCATCTTCGGTAACATTCCTGAAATACTCTTGCAGGTCGAACTGCCTGAGCTTTTTTCGAATCTCCTCTTCTTCATGCCTGGTGTTTTCAAGAGCTTTTTCAACAGGGGCGATGTCCCTGATGTGAAAAAAGTCACCCGTGATCTTAACATCAGTGATATACCCCTTATGTACATTCATGTTCATCTCTATAGTACCGCCTTTTGTGCGGGCACCAAGTCTGAAATCATAATCTGGCGAATGTCCGAAATTCCATTCCCAGGTACTGTATTTCTCATCCCGTATCTCCTGTATCCTGCTAAGGTCTTCCTCGGTAAATTCATACATACGGGCATCTGGAAAGGTGGACGTTATGTGCTCCATTATCCTGTCTGTGAATTCCTCCAGGCTAAGTTTTTCTGAAAGGTGCTCACTGATGTTGGTCACCCGGTTAGGCACAGATTTCACCCCGCGATCTTTGTACTTGAGGGGATTCACCTTGAGGGCACCGCTAATATCCTTCATTTCTGAAGAGAAAAGAAGGGTCCCGTGATGAAGCACCTTATTTTTAAACACGTGCTCGGCATTACCTGAAAACTTTTTACCCGCTATCGTAAGGTCATTACGACCTTCAAATTTCGCGTTGATCCCCAGGCTTTTGAGCACATCCAGGATGGGCTGTGTATACCGCTCAAAATCTACCATTTCATAACTGTCCCCTGTGCGGGTAAAAGAAAAGTTGAGGTTCCCCAGGTCGTGGTATACAGCTCCTCCACCCGATAATCTTCGAACTACTTTAATGCCTTTTTCCTTCACGTAATCAAAGTTGATCTCAGCCAGAGTGTTCTGGTGCTTTCCTACGATGATAGCATTGTCATTGCGCCAGAGCATGAAACAGTCTTCTTTGACATGTTTAAAAATATACTCGTCTGTTGCAATGTTGAAGTAAGGATCGGTAGAGTGATGTTTTATGCAAAGCATACGACTCGTTTTAGGATTTTGAATCAAAAATAAGAAGCTTCCGCTGGAAATGATCATAATTCCCCCGGAATTCTTCGTCGGAATTTTCTTCGGAAGGATACCTCCGCCGGGTTGGTTCTCATTACTGAAGCCTCTCCCGAAGGAAATGGATCTTTTTGCGGAATTTTGAATAACTTGTACTTTTTAAATTTGGCAAGCTAAATGCCCGAAACCGAAGAATGGCTTTCTAATAAAATAATCATCATATCCTATGAAAAACTATTTATCCGCTCTATGTATCCTGTTCGTCGCGCTTTCTATTTCTGCGCAGGAAGAACAAAAGATCATTACCGCCGCCGATTATGAGCAGGCTGTGAAATTCCTGGGTTTTAATGCGAATTCCCTGGTGGATAGGGGCAGTGTGAGACCGGTATGGCTTGAGGATGAAAGGTTCTGGTATAGCGTTTCCACCCCCAACGGGGAAGAATTTATTTTGGTCGATCCTGCCGGTAACAGCAGGGAGACTTTTTCTGAGAGACAGGCGCTGCTCAAAGAGGTTCAGAAAGAACGAGATGATCGAGAAAAAACTTCGGGAACAGAAGTTGTTTCTCCCGATGGGAAAAAGGCTGTTTTTATTCGTGAATGGAACCTATGGATGCGGCACCTGGAAACAGGGGAAGAAACACAGTTGACCAGGGACGGAGAAGAAAATTTTGGATATGCCACAGACAACGCCGGGTGGCGAAAAAGCGACCGGGCCATCGTGCTCTGGTCCCCCGATTCAAAGAAAATTGCCACCTATCAACAGGATCAGCAGCGTGTGAGTGATATGTACCTTGTACGAACAGAAGTAGGGGAGCCTACCCTGGAGGCATGGAAATATCCCATTCCGGCAGATGATGACATCATCAGGATCCACCGGGTGATCATTGAAGTAGATGAGCCCAGGGTGATCCGCTTACAGTTAACACCCGATCCCAGGAGAGGGACGCTTTGTGATGATATCTCCTGTACAGGAGCTTTTGATGATAACCAGTGGAATGAAGATGCGAGCAGGCTTGCTTTTGTTTCAACCTCCCGGGATCATAAAGAAGCAAAAATGAGGATTGCAGACGCCGCAACAGGAGAGGTTACAGATATTTTTGAAGAGGTGGTGGAGACCCAGTATGAATCCGGACAGGGGGCCATTAACTGGAGCTTTCTTCCAAAATCAAATGAGATCATATGGTATTCGGAAAGGGATAACTGGGGGCATTTATACCTTTACAACGCGAACACAGGGAAGTTAAAACACCAGATCACCAAAGGTGATTTTGTAGTTACCCGGGTACGAAACATCGATGAAAAGAACAGGCATATTTATTTTGAAGCCAATGGAAGGGAAAAAGGCAGAAATCCTTATTACAGCCATTTTTACCGCGTAGACTTCAGCGGGAAAAATCTCAAATTACTAACTCCGGAAGACGGAAACCATTCCATTTCCCTTTCTCCTGAAGGCAATTATTTTGTGCACAGCTATTCCCAGCCCGACGTTCCGCCGGTAACCCAGCTCAGGGACAGGAATGGAATATTGATCAATACCCTGGAAAAAGCTGACATTTCACGCCTGGAGGCTACAGGATGGCAACCTCCCAAACAGGTTAAGGTGAAATCGGCAGATGGCCGGTGGGACCTCTACGGGCTGGTGTTCACCCCTACAGATCTGGATGAATCCAAAACTTATCCGGTAGTGAATTATGTATATCCAGGCCCGCAGGGCGGGGGAGTGGGCAGCCGGTCTTTTTCGGCATCACGAAGAGACCATCAGGCATTGGCAGAGTTGGGATTCATAGTAGTGGTCATTGACGGTACCTGCAATCCGGGACGCTCCAAAGATTTTCATGATGCCTGCTACGGTGATATTTCCGGCAATACCCTGGAGGACCAGATGGCAGGAATACGACAGCTGGCCGGGGAATATCCATACATGGACCTTGACAGGGTTGGGATCTGGGGACATTCCGGAGGCGGTTTTGCCGCCGCGGCTGCCCTATTCAGGTATCCCGAATTCTATAAGGTGGGAATTTCTGAATCAGGAAATCATGATAACCGCAATTATGAGGACGACTGGGGAGAGCGGTATATAGGCCTGCTGGCGGAAAATGAAAAGGGAGAGGATAATTACAGGGCCCAGGCGAACCAGAACTATGCGCATAACCTCCAGGGCAAATTGCTACTCGCACATGGTGGTATGGACGACAATGTGCCTCCATACAACACCTATCTTGTGGTTGACGCGCTCGTAAAGGCCAACAAGGATTTTGACCTTATCATCTTTCCTAATGCCCGTCACGGGTTTGGGGAAGATACCGATTACATGACCCGCAGAAGATGGGATTATTTCGTAGAACATCTTCATGGTACAGAACCCCCACGGGAATTCTTGATCAGTAGAGAATAGCTCAGCAACCCTATCATGCAAAAAGGCAGAAGCTGAACAATAATCAGCTTCTGCCTTTTTTATTTTGCCGGCAAGGGAATTGTTTGATCTATTTCCCGGTCTTTTTATTGACCTCCCCTTTCCAGTCTTTGCCTATGGCTGCGAGATATTCTGAATAATTCCAGGTGGTTACGCTGTTATACAGGCTGCTGTCCTTCTCGGCCACATAAGTCTCATCTTCGGGCATGGCCGTGACTTTTAGTCCACAGCTTTTTAGCAGGGAAAGGATTCCCTGGTGGTTGGGTACCCACCAGTTGGTAGGATCTCCTGCCAGTTTATTTTCAATGAAAGCCATGGAAGGCCAGGCCTTTTCCTTCAGGATCTCTCTTTTATGGAACTCTACATCTTCGGGAACACCCATTTCTTCCTTTCCGGGCATGGAAAGGGTTTGAAAGACCATCATTTTTTTGACTTTCTGGGAAAGTATATCCATTGCCAGCATGGGATACCGCAGGTGATAAAATACCCCCATGAACCAAACCAGGTCAAATTGTTCTTCCATATGGGCCAGGTCATACACCTGCATTTGACGAAACCTGATCTTATCATCCAGCCCAAACTGTTCTGTTGTCCATGATGCCTGCCTGAGGTAATGTTCGTCCAGATCGATCGCCAGCACATCGGCTCCTCGCTTTGCCAGCTCGAGGGAGTAAAAACCGGCATTACAGCCTATATCCAACACTTTCCACCCGTTGAGGTCTTTGGGTATGGATTGCTTTATATTTTCCCACTTAAACGCGGGAAAATCTCCCAGAAAGTGCTCAGGGGCGGTCTGGGTTCCATCCGGAAGGTGGATGTTATGAAACCAGGGAGCCAGTTCTTTTACTTTATCTTCTGTGCTCATAATTGAATGTTTAGATGATTTTTTCTGAGGAAAGGCTGATCTCTTTCACATAGGTCTCCAGTTCCTTTGCGCGGGCCGCGGCCGTGTGATATCTAAGTACCTTATGACGGGCTTTCTCCCCGATCTCTTTTCTCCTTCCTTCGGTAAGGTTAAAGAAATAGGCATTCACTTCAGCTGCTGATCTGGCGATGAGGATCTCCTCCCCCTCTTCGAAAATACTGCCTATGCCTTCCCAGTAATCAGAGATTATGGGCACCCCACAGGCAGCCGCTTCAAACAGCCTTACGCTGGGGGAAAATCCGGCTTTTATCATGTCCTCCCGGGTCACATTCAGGGTGAATTTCTGGGAGTTATAGAATTTTCGATGTTCTGCAGGTGGTAAGTGGTTTATTCGCTCCACATTTTCGGGCCAGGCAATATCTTCGGGATACTGGGGACCTGCAACCACGAATTTTTCATCGGGATGATCCTTCGCGGGTATGATAAGCAGTTCGCTGACAGTAGGTTGCCTGTCTGTGCTGTAAGTTCCCAAATATCCCATTTGCCAGCTAAGTTGGTTATCTTCAGGATAATAGAGATCAGGATCAACTGAACAATACAGGGGTTTAGCCCTGGGGGAACCATATTTGTTCTCCAGGAGGTCCAGGGTAG
Source organism: Salinimicrobium sp. (assembly GCA_041642215.1). Classification (GTDB taxonomy): domain Bacteria; phylum Bacteroidota; class Bacteroidia; order Flavobacteriales; family Flavobacteriaceae; genus Salinimicrobium. The sequence goes on from JBEPWW010000155.1 coordinate 5,664, forward strand.
GTCCTCCGCAGAAGGAGAGGTAAAGGTCATATTTGCTTATGAGGTCGGGATCGATATATTCATAATCCCCACGTTCGAGCTTTGCCAGGGTCACCGGGGTATCAATATCGTAAAAAGCGGTTATTCCCGTGGCTGTTTCAATGGCCCAGTTGCCTATTTCCACTCCCTGCTGTACATAGGACCCCACGATCACCACATCTGCTTCTGCTACCTGTTGCCGGTAATTTTGCTTTAGTTCTTCATTGGTTCCATAGAGCACGGTTTCACAAAAATCAGGGTTGGGCATGTCGCGATTCCCCGCATAGTAGGGAACATCTTTTTCGAGAAAGAGGATCTCATGTCCCAGGGCCGAAAGTTCTTTTACTAAAGCCCGGTAGGTAGTGGCATGACCGTTCCCCCAGGAGGAGGTTATAGAGAGGCCGATAATGGTAAATTTCATTTCTTTCAGGTTTAGATTTTTTCTGCCGGTTTTTCTTCTGCCTGCAACTTTTTCTCGATCACAGATTCGAGCAGTTCTGCCCTGTGATCATAGGTGTGGGCTGCAAGGACCTTTTTATAGGCAGCGTTGCCTATTTCCTTCGCTTTTTCGGGAGTGAGTTCGCTAAGGATCTGTTCCACTTCCTTCCCGTCATGGGCGACGAGAATCTCCTTACCGGGGGTAAAGAAGCTGTCAATTCCTTGCCAGTAATCGGTAATGATACAGGCGCCTGCACCGGCAGCCTCAAAAATCCTGGTGGCCGGTGAAAAGCCATACCTGGCCATGCTGTTTCGGCTAATATTCAATACCGCTTTTG
>JBEPWW010000156.1:0-6435 GCA_041642215.1 Salinimicrobium sp.
CACGGATCTCAATTCGTGGCTTTTCTTTTTTCTGGCCACCCATGAGGGACCTCCGGGAAATTTCTGAACCTGTTTTTACATCCAGGGCCTGGAAGTAGATTCGATGCGGTAAACCACGTAATCCACCAGTGCTATCACATCTTTGATACGCACCAACGGATACGCAATATCCCCTCCTGCGGAATGAAAAGTAAGATTGACCAATCCCCTTTTTTTATACCAGATGGGCTGGGATACAGAAACCGACTGGAGTTTATACATTTCCAGGAACTGCGTCTTCTTTCTCCATACCCCCGAATGTTTTATCAGGAATTTCTCAGACACCGAAAGCCTGATGCTCCTGAAATAGAAATACTGGAACACGCTCAACACGATAAGGTAAAGAGCCACCACCCCACCTATCCAGACGGGAGACCAGTTCACCGGGTTCATAAGAATGAAAATCAGGCCAAGAGCCAGGGGAATGAGGCCTCTCAGGATCTTTCTGAATAATAGTATCCTGTGCGGCAGGATATCATACTCCTCTGTCACTTCAGCTGTGTAAAAATATTTCTGAACCTGTGAAACAACATCTTTGGTGAGGCCCGGTACAGTGATCTGACTCTTCTCCAGATCATCCAGACTACTGGCCAGGGATATCTTTAATTTAAAAAGATTCAGGCGCTGTTGAAGAGGATTGGTGAGCACCTGCACCAGTTGGACCCGGCTGGATTTCAGGCTTACCTTTGTATTGGTCCTAAGACCCATTTCCACCTGCAGGCCGGCTGGTGTCTTTTTGAGGTGGAGATTAAAATATTTGATAAAGGTTTCAGCCACTGTGATCACGAGGCCCACCAGCAAGAGAAAAAGGAACATAAAGGCGGTAGCTGCAAACTCCCCGGTTGCCGAAATAGGAATCTCTGCCGGCAGAACCTCCTCCAGCATGAACTGTTCCCTTAGTGTAAAATAAAAGGCTATTAATATTGCAAGCCCCCTGAAGTAATTTGAGGTAAGCCCCAGTTTTAAAAGAGTGAGCATCTCCACCTTATACTCCCACTGCAGTCGGGACTCCTTCTCTTCTTCTACAGTCTCCTCCCGCTCCCTTACATGTTTCCCGGAAAGGTCCATCAGCATCTCTGCCAGAATATTCGCTTTGTCGCGAGAGAGGGCCTTGATCTCAACCTCACTATCGCCGCTACCGGCAGTGTCGATCACCACACTATAAACCCCGATAGCCCGCTGCAAGAGGCTTCGCTTGAAATTGACCTGTTGAATCTTACTAAAAGGAATATTTACGACATTCGAAGCAAAAACTCCTTTTTGAAGTACGAATTCCTGGTTCTTCTCATCTATATAGAAGATAAACTTCAAATAATAAAGCACGCTATATATAAACGCCGCTAAAAGGACCACTGCAGCTGCAAACAAGGTCATGAAAAGGACCTGCACGTTGATATCCCCTATTAGGAAATACACCCCCACCACCCATAAATTCCTGAGGATATGGACCAGGCTTGTAGCGAAGATCAACAGGATACCTGCTTTTGATTGCTGCTGAGGTTGATAAAAATCTGATTCAGACATGGCCGGACATTCGTGCTGAGAGCGCTTCTTTAAGGTTGACAGCTGTTTCCGGCAACAGGCCGGGAATGGCTATGTCACTGCCTGAGCCACCTGCAGTAAACACCTTGAGTGTCGAGAGGCCCAGCATCTTATCCAGCAAGGATCTTCGGGTAGAAACGTGTTGGATCCTGTTGAAAGGAACCACGGTAGTCCTTTCATACAGAAAACCTCTTCTAAAGACGATATCCCGTTCCCTTATCCCATAACCGTTTCTTTTTTGCAGTTGATAATTGGAGAAAAAGGACCAGACCAGGATCAGCAGATAGAGGATCCAGGCCGCTACAAAATAGCTTCTGTACGGCCCTGAAAAGACATACCCAACCACCAGCATAATCAACAGGAAGAACATGTTGATACCGGTCGTGATATTTAGCCTGAGCAGGTATTTTGGATCAAGGGAAGTTAGCTTCACTTCCTCGTAGTGAGGCAGGGAAGCTACTTCCAGTTGATTGTTCCTAAAAAATTCGTTTTTTATGGGATCCATTTCTTTTCGAAATTGGGCTTTCTCTTTTCCAGAAACGCGTTGCGACCTTCTTTGGCTTCATCGGTCATGTAAGCCAGTCGCGTAGCTTCGCCGGCAAATACCTGCTGCCCCACCATTCCGTCGTCGGTAAGGTTCATGGCGAACTTAAGCATTTTTATGGAAGTAGGCGATTTTGCAAGGATCTCCTGGGCCCATTCATACGCAGTGCTCTCCAGTTCATCATGCGGGATCACCGCATTGACCATCCCCATTTCAAAGGCTTCCTGGGCAGAGTAATTACGTCCCAAAAAGAAGATCTCCCGGGCCTTTTTCTGTCCTACCATCTTTGCCAGGTATGCGGAACCATAGCCCCCATCAAAACTGGTAACGTCTGCATCGGTTTGTTTAAAAATAGCGTGTTCTTTACTGGCAAGGGTAAGATCACACACTACATGAAGGCTGTGCCCTCCTCCTACGGCCCATCCCGGTACCACCGCGATAACCGCTTTTGGCATGAACCTGATAAGCCGCTGCACCTCTAAAATATTGAGCCGGTGCATACCATCCTCCCCAACATATCCCTGGTGGCCCCGGGCCTTCTGGTCTCCCCCACTACAGAAGGAATATACCCCGTCCTTTGAAGAGGGACCTTCCGCAGAAAGCAATACCACTCCTATAGAAGTATCCTCCTGTGCGTCATAAAAGGCATCATACAATTCACTGGTGGTCCTGGGCCTGAAGGCATTCCTTACATCGGGCCGGTTAAAGGCGATCCTGGCAACCCCATTGCTCTTCTTATAGGTAATATCTTCATATTCTTTTACTGTTTTCCAATCAGCTATGCTCATAATAATTAATTTTATGTAAAAATAAGGCTTTTATCACATCTAAGCTCATGAAAAAATCCCATATTCATGGAGAATTTCCCGGGATCTCATTATTCCCGTCCCGCTTAAGAAACATGGAAGTTAAATATTGCAGGCAAAAGCAATTGTGTACAGTTTTTGTAACAGGATTATGAAATTTGTCAAATGAAGAAATGCTTTCTTTTAGTTTTGTTCGGAATACTTTCTGTAGCTGCAATTGCTCAGGAATTTACCGAAACCCCCACTATAGCAGTAGATATAGAGGCAGATGGACTGGAATTTATGCTGGCGGAAGAACCGTATTTCAGACCTTCCCTTTCTTTTCTTGCCCCGGAAACATTTCCTTACCAGCTAAAACTCACCGAAGTGAATTTCTATACCGTCAAAGAAAAAAAAGGCGTGGATCTTATTGCCATGATGGAACAGGAAAAAGCCTACAAAGAGCATATTGCCAGGTCTGGTATTGAATTCCCTTCCCTGCATAAAGAGAAGGAGGCGGTATTTACCATTTCGAACAATGTCCACCTTTACAACCGGGGCTCCAATTACGATTATTACACGGGAAAAATAAAGAACCCGGCTTATCGGGAGATGCGGGCCGGGTTATTCAATGCTGGTTATGCTCCTTATAACTGGAGCGGTCAATACAGACCCTATTCTTTTTCTCCTTTCCTCTACTCCCCTTCTTTTAGGTAGATCCCATTCTCCCTAATTTCCACCATTCGTTGCTTATAAAGGCTTCCAAGCGCTCTTTTAAAGCTCTTTTTGCTCATATGCAGTTGTTCTTCGATCTCCTTTGGGGAAGACTTATCGGTGAGGTTCAGGAAACCACCCTTTAATTCAAGGGCCGATAAAAGCTCCTGTGCATTAGGTTCAATACTTCTGTAACCGGGCCTTTGAAGCGTCACATCGATCTTACCATCAGGACGGGTTTTCTTAACATACCCCTTCATGCGGTCCCCCGTCTGGATCTTTTGAAACACCTCATCTTTATACAATAGGCCCTGGTGGATCTCATTAATGATCACATTCCATCCCAGGTCTGTAGGATTGCTCACGATCAATTCAACTTCTTCGAAAGGTTCTATAGTGAGCTCAGAATTGTCCAGGAAATTATTCACCTTGCTCGAACCAACAAGCCTTTCGGTAAGCTCATCGAGATAGCAGAATATCAGGTAACGATCGCCTTTGCGCATCTTGGTCACCTGTTCCTTATAAGGCACAAAAAGGTGTTTTTCGAGCCCCCAGTCCATGAAAGCCCCTATCTCGTTCACCTCCACACATTTTAAATACCCGAATTCGTCCAATTTCATGAAAGGTTTCAAAGTAGTGGCAACAGGCCTTTCCTCATGATCCAGGTATACAAAAACCTCTATCTCATCCCCGGTACTATAGGTTTCGGGTTTATATTTATTTGGCAACAGTACTTCGTTCCCTTCTTCATCTTTCAGGAAAAGTCCGGGTTCTGTATCCCGGTCTATCGTTAAGGTATGGTATTCCCCAATTGCAAGCATAATTCTCTTTTAAGGTTCAAAGATACAGATATTTTAATGGCTTTAAGAAGCTGTTCTACGCGATGCTTTTTCAGGATCTTATAAAATTAAAATACTCCAGCAGCACTTTATCATTTAATTTTCGGGGGGTGAAGATCTCCAGTAGCCTGGGTTTTTCTGAAGCCTCAAAAAAGCCTTTTAGCCCCGCCTCTATTTCTTCGGAAGATTCGGCAGAAATATAATCAAAGCCGTAAAGATCACAGATTGGCTTCGCCTGAAGGTCATGTACGGTCTCGAAATACGTATCAAAGGTTTCGGTATTCTTATTTCCCGGAAGGATCCTGAAGATCCCTCCCCCTTTATTATTCAATACAATGATCCTGAAATTTTCAGGAATATAATCGTTCCATAAGGCATTGCTGTCATAAAAGAAACTTAGGTCCCCCGTGATCATAAGCGTGGGTTCCCTGGCCACCATGGCTGCCCCAACGGCTGTAGAAATACTCCCGTCGATCCCGCTGGTGCCACGGTTACAATAAACCTTCAGGCTTTCTCTCCATTTAAACAACTGCGCATATCTAATAACCGAACTGTTTGCCAGGTGAAGAATATGCCCCTCCGGTACCCGGGGAACGATGAGCTGCATCGCCTTAAGGTCTGAATAGGGGATCTCATCCATATATTCCTCATGCCTTACCTGACGGTTTTGCCGTACCTCCTGCCAATATTTTCCATAAGTACTCCCTACTTTCCGCGTCAGGGGTAAGAACTCGCTAAAGAAAGCGTCTACTGAGGTCTCAAAGTGTTTGTTTAGGCAGAAAAAGGTGTTATAGGCCTTCTTGGGATCTACATGCCAGTGGTATTTAGGGTTATAGTCCCTTAAAAACGCCTTGATCTTCTTGGAAACGATCATCCCGCCAAAGGTGAGCACAATATCTGGCTGCAGCGCCTCAAACAGTTCCTGGCTGTTGTCATCTTTTTCGATGGGTCCAATAAGCGTATCGATCCTGGTGAAAAATTGCGACTGGTGAATATTGGAAGTGGTCTCGGTAAAAACGATCACTGACTCATCTTTTGCCAGTTCCTCCAAAAAACGCTGTTCTACCGCGTTGGGCTGGGCCACTCCCACGATCACCATCTTCCTTTTGGCCTGGTTCCAGAGATCTGCATAGGCTTGCAACTGCTCCCCGGAATACGTACGATGCCTGATCTCGGGAAGGATCTGAAGTGGTTTTACCTCCACATACTCCACCAGGTCATAAAGAGGCTCATAAAAGGGTACATTAATATGTACCGGCCCCTTACCTTCAATCGCCTGGTTAAGCGCAAGATTGATCTCCCGTTCATTGTGTTTTCGGGATTCGAACTGCTTTTGCTGTAATTTTTTGTCAGCTGCTGCATTCTCCAGCACCAGTTCTGAGTGGAGGTTGGCAGAATACAGAATATGGTTCTCAAAGACATTCTTTTGACGAATGGTTTGCCCATCCCCTATATCAATTCGTTCCACAGGCCTGTCTGCAGAGATCACCACCAATGGAATATCACTGTAGAACGCCTCTGAAACTGCGGGATAATAGTTCAATAAAGCCGAGCCTGAGGTACAAACCACCGCCACCGGTTTTTTTAACTGCTGCGCCATGCCTATGGCCACAAATGCCGCACAACGCTCGTCCACCACGCTATAGGTAGTGATATTGGGGTTATAAACAAAACCGTTGGTAAGCGGCGCGTTCCTGGACCCCGGGGAGATCACTACATGATGTATGTTCTTTGCTTCGCAGAGTGCGACTATGGATTGGGCAACAGGGATCCTGGGGTATTTCATCTTTATATTTTAGCCCCGGCAGCACTGTAGTATTTAGAGATCTGACAACCTTAAAGGTGTGCTCCCCGGAGGTATGATTTTCAATTCAAAATTACGATTTTTGGAAACACTGTGCACAAGCCTGTCCTGCTATTTGAACAACACCTCTTTCATGGTCCGGGATTTGTTAACCGTCTCCTCCCATTC
>JBEPWW010000157.1:0-6353 GCA_041642215.1 Salinimicrobium sp.
TGTAGTAAGGATAACGATAATGTTATTGACAACCCTGACGATAAGGCAACCCTATCTTTTGGGGCTGTATTAAATGACCTGGTCACCAATAAGGCTGCTTTAAAACAACAAATGGATATCCCGGCCTGTTCTGAGGATGCTCCTGCTTATGTAGATGTAGTGCTTACCGGAACCACGAATGTGGGAACCATGGCTGAACCATTAAGAGTAAATGTGAACCCTAACCCTGCAGATTACGATGATGACGGGGTAGCAGAGTATTTCACTGATGAACATGCAGACCTGGAACTTGATCCCGGAACCTACAATCTTGAGTGGTTTGTGGTACGTAATGCCGATCTGGATGTGATCTGGGTAGCTCCAGTTTCTGGTGGAACTATGGCTAACTTTGTGGACACTGCCTTGCCGGTTAGCTTTAATCTTGGTGCCGGAGTTAAGAAGTACGTAGACGTGGAAGTTCTTTGTTATGATCAAAGAGATGTTAACGAGTATGGATACCTCTTCTTTGACATTGAAACAAATGAAGCGTTTACATATTGCTTCTTCGCAAATTACTGTGATGATAACGGGCGTCACTTCCCTGCAGCTTATACAGTGAATGTTTGGGTAGGAGATGACGCTACAGGCTCAGTTTTATATTCAGGTGTTGCTAATGAAACCGGTATAAACGCTGATGGTGATGCATATGCAGAACCACTATGTATGGCTCTTCCAAACTTAACAGATCTTCCAGAAGATGAAGATTACCTGTACTATGAAGTAACCCTTCAGGACTGGGAAGAAGTTTATGGAGAGGTAGGAACAGTGGTCCTTTCCGGAAACCTAAGCAGAGCAGATATTATGGCCAACTTCTCAGGAGATGACAATGTTGAGTACAATCACCTGCGATTCGGTTGTGATGATAATGGAAACGGAGGAGGCACTCCGGTAGATTCTGACGAAGATGGAATCCCAGATTCCACAGATAACTGTCCTAATACACCTAATCCAGAGCAGGTTGATACTGATGGTGACGGTATAGGAGATGTTTGTGATGAGTGTCCTGAGGAAGCTGGTCCTGCCAGTAACAATGGTTGCCCTATTACAGAAGAGTGTGATATCGAGGCAGCTGATTCAGGATGTGATGAAGTTTGGCTGGAAGGTGAAACTGAAGAATGGATTGAGATTACAGCACCCGGAGAAGGAGAGTTCGGAACTTTACTTGACCTACTTGATCCAGGTACTGGAACTGATGTCACAGCTGTCACAATCCGTCTGGAAGATGGAGATCCAGTATTCCTGATGAATTCAACAGCTGAATATCGTGTGGATGATTACGTAGTTTGGGTTTCCCAACTGGGTAATGATGAAATCGCATGTATCTCTGCAGAGAATATTACTCCTGCGACCGGAGATGATCCTGACGCTGAAGTTCGCTTCACAGCAGATTTGGAGTATCCATTCTATGCCAGAATTAAGGCCAATGTTTGCCCAGAATAATAGCAGACTTTGTTGAACAAGAGACATCCTTTAAAAGATGTCAATTAAAGCTGTCCGTATTAACGGACAGCTTTTTTTATATGTGGAAATTTGGAGGAAAGACAGGGATTTCTTTAAGGGAAAATTAAGGCTGATCTTCTGATGATCTTTATACTATTCCCGCTTTGAGGCTTCTGAAGATCTTTATTTCATCCCCGGGAGTTCTTTGATGCATAACTCTTCAGGGAAGTAATTACTTAAAAAACTTAATCAGATGAAGATTAGTTCAGGCAGATAAGCTCTTAGTTGCGTTGTGCGTGGTTACAACTCATTTTCACAAGGGCTGATATTCGAAATATGGTAGAAGATGAGACATCACAACCTAAATCACGGAAGCTATTGCTCATTTCTTGGGGCTTAAACAATTATAACCCCATTCTCTGTCCGTCAGTCACAACCCGGCTTTAGGTATAAACAAGGTATTGAGGGTCGTTATGATCTCTTAGGACTTTCATGCGATCTTCACCCAAGGAATCTCGTAATGCTTTTGAATATACCCTTTTCCGGTATTTTAAAGCCTCTTTCCTAACTTAAGACGCATTTGCCCGCTGATGGATCGTTTTGTAAATCCATCGTCCTTAAAACATATCTCCTGTAGCGTTTGCTTGTGCTTCTCAACATAATTGCAGTAGACTTCTGGTGCAAATTTTAATTCCAACAATAAAAAAAATTATGGATTTTATCCGTAAAAAGGGAGATCTACCTTTAAACTTTACAGGATGTTGAGTAGACATTTTTTTTTTAACAAAAAAGTCCAAAAGTTTATAACTGGAGGAGGTAAATTATTTCGTTTTCAGAGTGTTAAAGTTTTCTAAAAGAATGCCTAGAGTCTTATAATTTCTATTTTTACCGGACTAAAGGATAAAAAATCCATTTCTGAAGTTAAGTAATCTAATGTGTTGCCTTTCATATTCTTATGTTTCACCCTTTTAAATTTGTTACTAAAACCCAGACAGTTTCCAAATGCCTCCTTCGAAAATCCCCTGGTGTTGGGATGTTAATTCAGTTAAAAAAAACCCAATATGTATTTTGGCACGGTTATTCTATACTGAGAGCAGAAGAAAGAGATCTTAAGATTTTCTTTTGTTTTGAAAAGTATCATTTAACTTAAAATTAAACACCATCAAAACATTTAAAAAACATTCGAACAGCGTCCTCCCAAATTTCGCGCTGTCCAAAAGAGAAATCCTACTTATGAAAAAAATCAAGATTTATTTGTTAGTACCTGCACTGGCCTTTTTAGCGTCGTGTAGCAAAGATTCCGCAGAGGAAATTGATGAATTAGGAACTACAGAGGCCGTAGCCCAGTCAGAAGACATGGTAGAGGTCGCAAACCCCGAAGTTTCCGGTAAAGTAACCGAAGTGTATTACGCAGGTAAGAAGATCCCTGTAGAAGATTATAACGGTGATTTTGTATACCAGGGAGATATTGTTCTTTCAAGAGATATGGTGACTTTTGAGCCTGTAAAGCTGGTATACGAAAAAGGGGAAAACCCAACGGAAAAGAGTGTTGGAAGAACTTCTGCCAGATGGCCAAATAATACGGTGTATTACGCTATAGACGGCAATTTAAGCGATAAGAATCGCGTCTATGATGCTATCAAACACTGGGAAGCCAACACTAATCTTAAGTTTGTAAAAAGGTCCAGTGAACAAAACTACATCTATTTTGTAAGTGGTTCAGGATGTTCTTCTTACATAGGAATGATTGGCGGAAAACAAAATATCACCCTATCAAGTTCCTGTTCTACAGGAAACACCATTCACGAAATAGGACATGCTATAGGGTTATGGCACGAACAAAGCCGTGTGGACAGGGAAAACTATATTACGATCAACTATAACAACATTCAAAGCGGCAGGGAGCATAATTTCTACACGTATGAGCACCAGGGCTTTGACGGAGACGAATACACAAGCTCTCTTGATTTTGGATCTATCATGATGTATGGTTCTTATTCTTTCTCTGCTAATGGTTCACCTACCATTGTGAAAAAAGACGGAAGCACATTTAACGTTCAAAGAAATGGTTTGTCATCTGGGGATAAGGTGGGAGTAAACAACATGTATCCATATTCTTCTGGAACCACCAGTACAACAGAGGAAGTGTATGAGAATGGTCAATACTACACTATAGAAGGCCTAACCGTATATAGACACCGTGATAAGTGGTACTACTATTCCAATGCTTATGGATTTAAACAGGTAAAACTTTCCTCTACAGGTTTCTGGTACTATGCCTAAAGATTAAAATAAGAGAATATAAAAAACCCGGTCTTGAGCCGGGTTTTTTATTTAAAAGCCAACTGCCGTATCGTCCCCTCTGGGATCGGCGCCTCCTTCCAGATATCCGTTCTCCAGTCTTAGAATAGCATCTACTTTCCCCAGGATACGGGAATTTCTTTCGTTGACATGATAACCTTTGTCCTGTAGATCCTGTAAAAGCTGCTTGTCAAAAGAACCCGGTTCAAAAACCACTTCATCGGGCTGCCATTGATGGTGGAATCTGGGTGCATTTACTGCCTCCTGCATGCTCATGTCAAATTCCACTACATTCAATATGGTTTGGAGTACAGAGGTGATTATGGTTGACCCCCCCGGGGAGCCTACACTCATAAAAAATTCTCCGTTTTTTTCCACAATGGTTGGGGTCATCGAACTCAGCATTCTTTTCCCCGGTTCCACGGCATTCGCTTCGGCCCCTATTAATCCAAACATGTTGGGAACACCGGGTTTCGCGCTAAAGTCATCCATTTCATTATTGAGGAAGAATCCCAGTTCCTCGACATAAAGCTTGGAGCCGTAAGCCCCATTAAGGGTGGTAGTTACAGAAACCACAGTGCCAAACTGGTCTGCTATGTTGTAATGAGTTGTTTCAGAGCTTTCGTATCCCGGTATGTTTCCATGCTCAATTTCTGAGGAAGCTGTTGCCTCATCAAAAGAAAAATCTTCCATGCGGGTGTGTAAATATTCCACACTTGTGAGGATTTTAGTGGGTATTTCTACAAAATCCGGATCGCCTAAATAAAAGCTCCTGTCAGCATATGCTCTTCTTTCTGCTTCGCTCAAAACCTGAATTGTTTTGAGCGAGTTATGTCCGTATTTTTTAATAGGAAAAGGTTCGGTCATTTTCATGATCTGCGCCAGGGCAATTCCTCCACTTGAAGGTGGGGACATGGAGATCACCCGATAATTTTTATAATCAAAAGAGACCGGTTCACGCCATTTGGCCTCATAGGCGGCCATATCCTTCATACCTATTAGCCCTCCCTTTTCACGTAGAAAGCCCACCAAAGCCTCGGCAGTTTCACCTTCGTAGAATTCTTTCCTGCCTCGATGCGCCAGCCGCACCAATGTTTTCGCTAATGCCGGATTCCTTATGGAATCTCCCGGGAAGAGTTCCCGGGCGAACAGGATCGTATCCTTATTCACTTCGATAAACAGCTGCCTGTAATTAGCCAGTGTTTTTTCCTGTTTAGGAGTTATAACAAATCCTTTTTCAGCCAAATCGATCACGGGAGCGAGAATTTGCTCAATAGGCAAGCTTCCAAACCGCTCATGCACGGCAAAGATCCCCGCTACAGTTCCTGGAACACCTACGGCCATGGCTCCCAATTGGCTTCTCTCAGGGACCACTTCCCCTTTTTCATCAAGGAACATATTTTTGGTGGCAGCCAGAGGTGCCTTTTCCCGGTAATCTAAAGCTCCCGTTTCGCCATCAGCTTTTCTGTAAACCATAAAGCCGCCTCCACCCAGATTACCCGCAAAGGGATATGCAACTGCAAGGGCCATTTCTGTTGCGATCATTGCATCAAAGGCATTTCCACCCTGGCGTAGAATGGAAAGACCGATTCGCGAAGCTTCCTCCCTGGCAGAAACCACCATGGCATTTTCGGCGAGGACACCATGAATTTTAGTTTTCCCGGCAGAGGAAGTTGTAGGTTCTTCTGTTTTACAGGCTGTAAAACATAGAAAGATAAGCAAGAGGGACAGGTTTCTCATAGTAGAGGTTATAGGGTTTGAAGTTTTTCTTTGGTAAATTTCTGAAGGTCTTCAAAGAACAGGGTGAATTCGGTTTCAAATTCGCGGTAATGGGCTTTCAGTTCCACCACGGCCATATCCATACCTGACCTTCTTTTCGTGCGAATGTTCATTTGATGCAGGATGTTCCCTATGCCTTCAACCGTAGCATAACTCAACAGCCAGTTTTCCCTGGTCATTTTAGGTAGGAATTTTTGAATAGGCAAAGGTAGGTTGGCGCGGTGTTTCCTTAAAAGGTCGTAAAAGCTCAGAATGAAATGCTCGAGCGGAACCGGGGAATATTCTTTCCAGTTCGCAGCCAGGAAATGATCGTAAAAGATATCGATGATTACCCCGCTGTAGTGCCCGTATATAGGAAAGAGCCGGGAGATACCTTTTCGAACAACGGGATGGGTGTCTGTATAATAATCAATCGCCCGGTGAAGCAGGATGCCTTTTTGTATTCCCGCAGAATAATTCAGGTATTTTTTACCCTTGACCGAATCGGCAATGAAATTACCAATGATAAGTTCCTCATCTTTACCGGAAAGGTATATGTGGGCAAGAAAATTCATGCAGGCTAAGGTAGAAAAATTGAGTGTTTAAATTTTGTTAAGTTTTGTGGTTGCTTCTGAAGCCTTGTATATTTGGAAAGAATTCAGAAAAACATTCAATAACTTTCAGAAAGTAAGAAATGACTTTAATAAAATCAATTTCCGGAATACGTGGAACCATAGGTGGAAAACCTTCAGAAAATTTAACTCCCATAGATGCTGTAAAGTTTGCGGCGGCCTATGGAAGCTGGCTTAAAAAAA
>JBEPWW010000158.1:0-6350 GCA_041642215.1 Salinimicrobium sp.
AACAGACTCCCAGGTGTCTTTTTCTGTAGCAACATTCAGGTCTTTATAAAGCCTGTCCATAAAGAAAGGCGCAACAGGCGCGCTTAACCTGGCTACGGTTTCCAGACAGGTATACAGGGTTTGATATGCTGATATCTTATCCTGCCCATATTCCCCTTTCCAGAATCTTCTGCGGCAAAGACGCACATACCAGTTACTCAAGTTTTCCTGCACAAATTCAGAGATCGCGCGGGTAGCACGTGTTGGCTCATAATCGGTATAAAAGGCATCCACCTTTCCTATTAAAGTATGCAGTTCAGAAAGTATCCAGCGATCAATCTCGGGACGTTCCTTTAACGGCACGTCTTTTTCAGCATACTTGAAATTATCAATATTCGCATATAGTGAAAAGAACGAGTAGGTATTGTAGAGGGTTCCAAAAAATTTACGCCGAACTTCAGAAATACCTTCAATATCAAATTTAAGGTTATCCCACGGGTTGGCATTGGAGATCATATACCATCTGGTGGCATCTGGTCCAAAAGCCGCCAGTGTTTCAAATGGATCTACCGCATTCCCCAGTCGTTTCGACATTTTCTGCCCGGTCTTATCCAGCACCAGGCCATTAGACACCACATTCTTATAAGCGACATCATCAAAGATCATAGTGGCGATGGCGTGCAGGGTATAAAACCACCCCCTGGTTTGATCCACGCCCTCGGCTATGAAATCGGCTTTTCGAAGCCCGTTTTCAACCTCCTGTTTATTTTCAAAAGGATAATGCCATTGGGCATATGGCATGGAACCTGAATCAAACCATACATCAATAAGATCGCTTTCCCGCTTCATTGGCTTTCCTGATTCTGAGACCAGGATGATCCCATCCACTACATTCTTATGCAGGTCGATCTTATCGTAGTTTTCTTCACTAAGGTTTCCGGTTTCAAATTCAGCAAACAACTCCTGCTTCATCAGACCTTTATCAACCGCTTTCTGCATTTCAGCTTTTAACTCGGCAACAGAACCAATAATCTTTTCTTCTTTCCCGTCTTCTGTTCTCCAGATTGGCAGCGGGATTCCCCAGAATCTTGATCGGGAGAGGTTCCAGTCATTGGCATTGGCAAGCCAATTACCAAAACGGCCTTCCCCGGTGGATTTTGGTTTCCAGTTTATTTGCTGGTTTAGTTCATACATGCGGTCTTTGAAATCGGTGACCTTAATGAACCAGGAATCTAAAGGATAATACAGAATTGGTCTGTCTGTTCTCCAGCAGTTTGGATAGCTGTGAACATATTTCTCTACTTTGAAGGCCCTGTTCTCTTCTTTTAATTTTATCGCGATCTCAACATCAACAGATTTCTCGGGGGCTTCACCTTCATCATAATATTCATTCTTCACATATTTCCCGGCCAGGTCTCCCATTTCCTTTCGAAATTTCCCCTGAAGATCTACCAGGGGAACAAGGTTGCCATTCTCATCCTTTACCAGTAATGGTGGAACTTCAGGCTTTGCCTGCTTGGCTACCAGGGCATCATCTGCCCCAAAAGTCGGAGAGGTATGTACAATTCCTGTTCCGTCTTCGGTGGTCACGAAATCTCCGGCAATAATCCTGAATGCATTTTCAGGATTTTCATACGGCTTGGCATATGGTAGCAACTGTTCGTATTTGATCCCTACCAAATCTTTTCCGGTAAAACTGCGATCTATGAAATAGGGTATTTTATCTCCCTGGGTGTAAGACTCCAGGGCATCAACAGTCTCTACTTTCTTAAATTTCTTATCAAATTGGGCCTCTACCAGCTTCTTCGCCAAAACTATCGTAATTGGCTGGAAAGTATACTGGTTGAACGTTTTTACGCTCACATATTCAATTTTGGGCCCTACCGTTAAGGCGGTATTGGAAGGTAAGGTCCAGGGAGTAGTTGTCCAGGCGATCAAGAAAGCACCTCTCAATTCTTCCCACACTTCATTCCCTTCCCCTTCAGGATTCCTGATCTTAAACATCGCAGTCACTGTGGTATCTGTTACATCCTGATAAGTCCCGGGCTGGTTGAGCTCATGAGAACTTAGACCTGTACCTGCTTTTGGGGAATAAGGCTGAATGGTGTAACCCTTATAAATAAGACCTTTTTTATAGATCTCAGAAAGCAGCCACCACACGCTCTCAATATATTTAGGCTTATAAGTGATATAGGGATCATCCATATCCACCCAATACCCTATTTTCTCTGTCAGGTCATTCCATACATCGGTATAGCGCATGACCGCACTTTTACAAGCCTCATTATATTCCTCAATGGAAATTTTACTCCCGATATCTTCCTTGGTAATCCCCAATTCTTTCTCCACCCCAAGTTCCACCGGCAGACCATGCGTATCCCATCCTGCTTTTCGGTTAACCTGAAACCCTTTCTGGGTCTTATAACGGCAAAAAATATCTTTAATGGCACGCGCCATGACATGGTGAATTCCCGGAAGGCCGTTAGCTGAAGGCGGGCCTTCAAAGAACACGAATGGTTCCTTGCCTTCCCGGGTCGTAATACTCTTCTCAAAAATCTTGTTATGCTTCCAATATTGCAGAATTTCTTCTGCCACTTTTGGCAAGTCAAGTCCTTTATATTCAGGGAACTTTACGCTCATTATATCACTATTTCTTATAGAGTCGCGAAATTAATGATTTTTGTTAAAAAGGAAACACTTAATTGACAAAACCTGAAAGTATTATGGATTATTTAACCATCACATCACCTGTGGGATTGAAAGAGGCTGTATACACTGGAGAAGCACACATTTTTACAGATCCACGACCTCTGCCAATTCATCCAGGGTGCCCTGTACTTTTATATTGAGCGTTGTATTGTCCAACATGTTATTCTCTGAGCCGAGTATACCGCTGAAATAGTAATAGAAACGAGTATCCTCTTGAGTAAAGCGGAAATCCAGAAAAATCAGAAACTATACTTAAGGGCCAGGATGAGATTCCTCCCTGCTGCCGCAATTCCGGATGAGTATGTACGGTAACGCTGATCGGTGATATTCTCCAGCGAAGCGGTGGCAAGCCAGTTTTCTGCAATTTCTAATTGGGAGGTGATATTAAGAGTATACCAGCCCGGAGAATAGGGGCGTCCCTGTTCATCGACGGCATAAAGGTAAGCCTTATCCTGTTCACTGGGAGCGAGTTCATCAAAACTCAGCTCCCCATTATATTCTGCGAAGAAATCGAGCTTAAGTTTATTTTTCTGCCATACCAGATGGGTGTTCCCAAAAACGGGAGCAGCATGTCTCAGCGGCACTAGTGCCCCATTCTCTTCCTCCTCCTTACCTTCTGTTATACTAATTTGGGAAACCAGTTTCAGACTTTTTAGAAGTTGTATTTTTGCCCCTGCCTCCATTCCATAAACGAAAGCGTTAGAAGCATTCTGTATGGCCTGGATCCTACTGGGTTCGCCCTGATACTCAATGACCGTTTCCCCATCCAGTGAAAAATTGCGACGTACCATGGCATTTTCAAGGAGGGTGTAATAGGCTGTCAGGTCAAGTTCAAAAATGCCGAAAGACATTCTATTTCCTGCCTCAAAATTATAGGCATATTCGGGTTTAAGGTTGGGATTGGGCACTACTACCATTCCCGGGGCCGAATCGAAGATCTTCCCTACGTCGTCAATATTGGGTGCCCTAAAGGCAGTAGAAACATTTAGATGCCATCCCATCACGCTGCTTTGCTGCCAGTTAATACCGGCATTCCCGGTGAAGGCACCTGTCCTGATACTGGCATTAGAAAAAGGAAAATCATATACGGGATCTTCAAAAGACGCGTCCAGGGCAATGAAATTATATCGGCCACCTGTTTGAAAGGAAAGGTCAGGATTGATTTTCCACTGAAAACTACCATAAGCTGCAAAAGATTGCCAGGAGGAATCATCAGGATAACGGGAAGATCCCCGCTGGGTTTGCCCGGTGAGAATATCGGTTTCCCTGCCATGAGAACCCACTTCATTCAACACATATTCGACTCCATAATAAAATGTACTCCGGGTGAACCTTTTTTCAAAATCCAGACTGGCAGACCAGGCATCCACCTGTTCCTCGTTCTCGTAAAGAATAATATCCTGGAAATCCCGGTCGTGTCGGCTTTCGGCGAAATACTGATAAGCTGCTATGAATTTGGCTTCATCAAACAAAACCCCGTTTCCCTTTTTGTGCGCCTGGAAATTGGTCTGCAACCACTCCTGTGGTCCGTAATACCATTCTGCCGATCTTAATTGCCCGTTTCTTTTCCTGTAAAGCCTGTCATATCGTGGAAAATCGGAAGTCGTGGAATACATGATCCCTACCCCGAAATCCCATTCCCTGGATGGCATGAAACGAATTTTTTGCAAAACATTGATCTGGTCATATCCAGTAGGTGCCTGCACCCTGGGATCTTCATTAGGGACCACAATATCCCGGCCATTCTCCCTAACGACATATTCAGGTCTTAAATATTTCTCAGGGCCATGGCTCCCCATTCGCAGATCCCCAAAATCTGAAAAGGTGGCACTTGTTAAAAAAGCCCATTTTTCAGTACCTATGTTAACATCCACATGACCTGTTTTCTCATCATTTGCTGTAGCATGCCTGGCATAAGCATTGCCGGAAATGCGGGTATTACCATTCATGGCAAATCCGGGATTGATGGTGTGAAAATTCATGACCCCTCCAACAGCGTCACTGCCATAGATCACTGAACCGGGACCCAAAACCACTTCTGTCCTTTCAATTGACAGAGGATCAATAGAAATAACATTCTGCACATTCCCTCCTCGAAAAATAGCGGTATTCATTCGCACCCCATCCACGGTGATCAATAATCGATTAGTTGAGAAACCTCTTATCATGGGGCTGCCTCCTCCCATTTGGCTCTTCTGTACGAATACCTGTCCTGAACTTTCAAGCAGATCTGCAGAAGTCTGAGGATTGGCAAAAACCACATCATCTCTGGATAAGCTCACTACTTTTTGGGGAATATCTTCTTTTTTCTGTTGAAATTTAGTTACCGATAGAACCACCTCCTGAAGTTCGTTATTACTAGGCTCCAGATGAACCTGTTTTCCTCTTTTGAGAATTTCTTCTTTGGTGCTCTGGAATTCCAAGTGGGAGACATGTCTGAAATGCAGTATTTCCTTCAGGGAAAAAATAGACAGATCGGCTTTTCCATGAAAACCAGTTAGGGTGCTTTGGGATTTATCCTCATTAAAAATGGCGACATTAAAGAGAGGTTGGCCGGTACTGCTGTCTAAAACCGTTATTTCCTGCGAATGAGAAATGAAGAAAACGAAAACAAACAGAAGGCTGGTTAATATACGCATTAATTGTAAATTTCATTAAGGACCGTTAATGACTTCGGTTTCCGAAAACCCTGCAAGTGAAGTTCATAATATTGCAGCAGCATTTGCAGAAATCGTGAACGGCTTTTCTGGTTCAGCTTAATGGCAGAAAGACCATCAAAGTCTGTGCCTAACAGCTGCTCCAAAATCTGTAAATTCTCGCCACCTATACAATAATTATTGGTTTCGACTGCCTGGAAAGTGCCGTCAAGCAAATTAAAGGTATTTCTCTCTTCTCCTGATGCACCGGGATAAAAACCAAGATACCGGGTAAGTTTCAGCAGGAACAGAAGATGAAAATTGGACATCTGGTTGTTTTTGTCAAACCAGAGCAAAGTGGTTTGCAGGAATTCATAGAGCCCGGGATTGGCCTCTTCTTCCTGCACCGAATCCCTCAGAACTTCAGAAAGGAACAGCACCACCGAAGATTTGATCATATTGGTGTGAAGCGTATCATAGGGGTACAGGATCTTTGCCTCCCGCAAATATTCCATCGTACCTTTTTCCTTATGATTAGCCACTATCTCCAATTGAGTAAGCGGCTGAAATAAGGAAGCTCTAAATTTTCCCTTTTTACTCTTTAACACCCCCCTGAGCATATACGTCTTCAAACCGCTCTTTTCTGTAAAACATCTTACAATAAGATCTGCTTCCCCATATTTAAGAGCACTAAAAACAATTGCTTTGGTGGTGATTAACATGAGCCGGCGACTTTGAAACCTATTGAATAGTCTCTCTTCTAAATTATATTCTTACAAGAATACGATTTTTCTTTACGTCCCGGGCTGCATGGGAAACAAAAAAAGCTGCTAAAATAGCAGCTTTTCCATATAGATCTTGCAGTTCGATTATACTGCTCCCTGAGCGAGCATAGCGTCAGCTACTTTTACAAAGCCAGCAATATTAGCTCCTTTCACATAATCAATGTATCCTGAATCCTCCTGACCGTACTTAACGCATTGATTGTGGATATCATTCATGATCTGCTTTAACTTGGTATCCACT
>JBEPWW010000159.1:0-6340 GCA_041642215.1 Salinimicrobium sp.
GCTGATTAACGCGAAACGGAAGTAGAGTTTACCCCCCCCTCTCCTCTCGAAGAGAGTGAACGCGAAGCGGAGTTGTCAACCACACTTCCCTCCTCCCGAGGAGGGTTTCGCGAAGCGAAATGTCTCGAACTGCACCCCTCCTTTTTTCAAGGAGGGGTGGATCTGCCGCAAGACAGAGACGGGGTGGTCCCGTACTCCTTTTCCTACCTGCTTTTAACTCGTTTTTATACCTGTACTCCTCTTATTTTCAATAACTTCAGAAGCCTAAAAATAAGACAGTTATGAAAGCAGCCCAGGTACAGAAAAAAGGAGGGGATTTTGTTATCGTTGATATTGATAAACCAAAACCCGGGAAGAAAGAAATTCTTATAAAAGTTGAAGCTTGTGGCATATGTCACAGTGATGCCTTTGTCAAAGACGGAACCTTTCCGGGAATACAATATCCCCGGGTACCGGGACATGAAGTCGTTGGTATCGTAGAAGAAGTGGGTCAGGAAGTGAACATGTGGAAAAAGGGCCAACGAGTGGGAGTCGGCTGGCATGGTGGTCATTGTTTTGAATGCGATCCCTGCAGAAAAGGAGATTTTATCAATTGTAAGAATGCCATGGTCAGCGGGATTTCGTATGACGGTGGCTATGCCGAATACATGACCGCTCCACAGGAGGCTGTTGCGACTATTCCCGAAGAACTTTCTTCAGCCGAGGCTGCTCCCCTTCTCTGCGCCGGAATTACTGTCTTTAACGCGCTGCGGAATTCGGGTATAAAACCGGGAGATCTGGTGGCTGTGCAGGGAATTGGCGGACTGGGCCACCTTGCAGTTCAATACGCTGTTAAAATGGGCATGCGTACAGTGGCCATTTCCCACAGCGACAGCAAAAAGGAGCTCGCAAAAGAACTGGGAGCACAACATTTCATCAATACCGAAAAAGAAGATCCTTCAAAAGCCCTTCAGAAATTAGGAGGTGCAAGGTTGATCCTGGCCACTGCTCCTGTTAGCAAAGCGATCACCGCCGTTGTAGACGGTTTGGGTATAGATGGTAAATTATTGTCGGTCGCGGCCACAGGAGAGCCAATAAGGGTTTCCCCCATGCAACTTCTAATGGGTAGAAAGTCTGTGGCAGGATGGCCCAGCGGCACTGCAAAAGATTCCGAAGACACATTGAACTTCAGCGCCCTGACCGGAACAGTACCAAAAATTGAAGAATTCCCACTGGACGAAGTCAATAAGGCTTACGACCGCATGATCAATAACAAAGCACGTTTCAGAGTGGTGCTGAAGCCGTGAAAGAGATAGGGGATATTAGTATTGAGTATTGAGATTTTACCCGACTCCATCTTGGAACTGAGACGGGCAACCCGCAACAGGAGAATTTGGGATTTGGTGCTTAAATTTTATTTGAGTTTCTTCTCCTCACAACCTTCCTTCCTCCTGGTATCGATCAAATAGATGATCTTCCACTCTCCGTTTTCCCTGAACAGCTGGAAACTGTTCACGCCACAGTGACTAAAGCTGTCATTAGTATAGAAAGAATAAGGGGTCCAGGCATTTGCCATAGCTCCGTCAATCTTTATATCATAGTTATGGATCACCTCCTTAAATTCTGTTTCAAGGGGAATGGAAACGATCCCTTTCAACACCTTATGAACGTCTTCCCGAAGCAATTTCACTTCTCCAGATTTCACTTTCCCTATAGTTTGTACCACTACGTCTTCTGCCAGGACAGATTTCATGACCACCGAATCCCTCGCGTGAAAGCCTTCAAAAAAGGTATTAATGGTTCTCTTTACTTCATCTTCTTCGGAAGTATGCTGCGCAGAAACAGAAAATGGCAAACATAAAAGTACCAGGGCGGGAACAAATCTTTTCATTTTTTGATAGTTTTGAATGTAGAAGGCTAATTTACTACTTTTACAGGAATTTAAAATCCACCTACATGTCAGTCGCTAAAAAACAGTACAAACGTGTCACTACCAAATCCCTGGTAGAGATGAAAGCCCAGGGAGAAAAAATTTCTATGCTAACCGCCTATGATTTTACCATGGCTAAGATCGTTGATGGTGCAGGCATTGATGTGATCCTGGTTGGCGACTCTGCCAGTAATGTCATGGCGGGCCATGAAACCACCCTCCCTATTACCCTTGACCAGATGATCTATCACGCCGCGAGTGTGATTCGTGCTGTTGAGCGTGCTTTGGTAGTGGTTGATCTTCCCTTCGGGAGTTACCAGAGTGATCCTAAAGAGGCTTTAAGATCAGCCATTAGGATCATGAAAGAAAGTGGCGGACATGCCGTGAAGCTGGAAGGCGGAAAAGAGATCAAAGATTCTGTAAAACGAATATTAAACGCCGGAATTCCCGTGATGGGCCATCTTGGATTAACTCCGCAGTCTATTTATAAATTCGGTACTTATACGGTTCGCGCCAAGGAAGAAGCCGAAGCAGAAAAACTCAAGACTGATGCGCTAATGCTGGAAAAGGCAGGATGTTTTGCACTCGTTCTCGAAAAAGTTCCGGCCAAACTAGCCAGAGAAGTAGCGGAAAGCCTTACGATACCTGTTATTGGAATTGGTGCCGGAAACGGGGTTGACGGGCAGGTACTGGTGACACATGATATGATTGGAATGACCCACGAGTTCAATCCGCGGTTCCTGAGAAGGTATCTTGATCTTTATTCTGAAATGACCAATGCTTTTCAGCAATATCGCGGTGATGTGAAGAGCGGAGATTTCCCCTCAGATGACGAACAGTACTAATTGGTTCAAGGCTCCCGCTTAAAAAAACAACCAATTTTTTTCTTTATAAAACAGTTTAAAAACTACCCTTTTTGGATAGCAAGATAATTTCCACTCCGCAGAACCTGCAGGTGCTTTACGAAGACAACCATTTGATCATCGTGAACAAACGTCCCGGTGATATTGTGCAGGGCGATAAAACCGGAGATCTGCCGCTAAGCGAGGTGGTAAAGGAGTATATAAAAATTCAGTACAACAAACCGGGGAATGTTTACCTGGGTGTTGTTCATCGTCTCGACCGGCCCACCAGCGGAATTGTGGTTTTTGCCAGAACCTCCAAAGCACTTCCAAGACTGAACAAACTCTTCAAAGATAAGGACGCTAAAAAGACCTATTGGGCGATCGTAAAAAATGGACCGCCAAAGCAGGAGGATACCCTGGTTCATTTCATGAAGCGCAATCCAAAGCAAAATAAATCCTACGCCCACACCAAAGAAGTGCCCGATTCCAAAAAAGCCATTCTGGACTATCGTGTGCTCAAACACCTGAATAATTATTATCTCCTGGAAATCGACCTGCATACCGGCCGGCATCACCAGATAAGGAGCCAGCTGTCTGCCATTGGCTGCCCCATAAAGGGAGACCTGAAATACGGTTTTGACCGCAGCAATAAAGACGCGAGCATACACCTGCATTCCAGGAAACTTTCTTTTATACATCCGGTAAAAAAGGATAAACTGGAGATCATTGCCCCTCCACCACAGGATCCTTTATGGGAGGCTTGTTTATGAACCAAAGCCAAAAATTATGAAAGTCATTACTAGCATCTGCTTCCTTTTAGTCTTAACCTTTGCACATGGTCAGGATACCATCTATTTGAATAGGGACTATCAGGAAATAGAAGCAGGAAAGGCTGAATATTACAGAGTAGAAGAAACGAAAGGTGCCGGAGAAAAGGAAGTGATCAGGAGGACCTATTGGATCACCAATCAAATCAAATCTGAAAGATCTTTTATAGAAAAAAAGGACCAACTAATCCCTGAAGGTCTACAAAAGTTCTGGTATGAAGGTGGACAACTCTATTATACCGAAAATTTTAAAAAAGGAAAAAGACATGGAGATTTAATTGCCTTTTGGGAAGATGGCAGCAAAAGACGCCATGACCACTTCAAAAAAGGTAAATTCAAATCGGGAAAGATCTGGAATCGACAGGGAGAAGAAATAGAACATTTTCCCGTAATGGTTCCTGCCACTTTTCCGGGTGGCCAAAAAGCCATAGCCGCATATTTAAAGGCCAATATTCCCCCCGCACCTAAATCTCAGAAGAAGGGTACCGAAGTAAGAGTTGTGGTCTCCATTAGGATTAACAAAGAAGGTCAAGTGAGTGAAATCGACCTCATCGATAAAGCCCCACCCTGGTACCATGCTGTTACTTTCCACGCCCTAAGTACTATGCCCCGCTGGAATCCTGGAAAGCACATGGGAGAGCCTGTAAATGTAAGTTATACCCTCCCGGTTATCTTCCGGAAATAGTTATTTTTTTCTTGTCACAGTATTATCCTTCTTCGCCGCTATTTCCTTTAAGCCAATATTATCCTTACTACCCACATGGGAATGTTCCTTTGATGCACCGGGTTCATAACGTTGGTTTTGTACCTGCTCCCCTATTTCCCTGTATGCTTCCCTAAATGATTTCCCCTTCATAACAAGATCATTGATACTGTCTACAGTAAAGAGATATTTATATTTTTCATCGTTCAGGTCAATATCCTTCACCTCAACAAGGCCAATAGAATAAGTAAAGATATCCAGTATCTCTTTAATATTTTCAACTGCATAAATACTGTTCTCCTTGATTAACTGAAGATCTCTGTGGTACCCACTTGGAAGATTATTGGTGATAAGGATCATTTCATTGGCGATCGCCTGCAACTTATTGCATTTTCCCCTGATGAGTTCAAAAACATCCGGGTTCTTTTTATGTGGCATGATACTGGAACCGGTGGTTAGTTCATCGGGAAAGCTTATAAAATCAAAGTTCTGGCTCATGTACAGGCAAATATCCATTGCGAACCTGGACAGCGTATTTGCGAGGGAGGCAATATTGGAGGTTACAACTCTTTCACACTTGCCACGGCTCATTTGCGCGGCAACCACATTGTATTTTAAAGCAGCAAATCCCAACTCCCTGGTAGTGAACTCCCTGTCTATTGGAAATGAGGAGCCATAACCTGCCGCCGAGCCCAAAGGATTTTGATCCACGATCTTCAATCCTGCTTCGAGCAAATAAAGATCGTCTATCAATATTTCGGCGTAAGCTGAAAACCACAAGCCGAAAGAAGAAGGCATGGCCACCTGCAGGTGCGTATATCCCGGTAACAGTTTATCCTGGTGCTTTTCAGCAAGATCTAAAAGCGCGTCTATTAATGCCGAAGTTTTTCCTGAAATCTCCTGTAAATTCTCTTTAAAATATAACTGCATTGCAACCAGGACCTGGTCATTCCTGGAACGCGCGGTGTGGATCTTCTTACCCGTATCGCCCAGTGCCTTTATTAGCTCAAATTCGATTTTTGAATGCACGTCCTCAAAATCTTCTTCAATCTCAAAAGTTCCCGATACCACGTCTTGTTGCAGTTTTTCAAGTTCAGAACATATGGCCTCTACTTCCTCATTTTTGAGTATACCGATCTTTCCAAGCATTTGCGCATGTGCAGCAGAAGCCGTCAGGTCGTATTTTGCCAGGTGCATGTCCAGTTCCCTGTCATTGCCTACCGTGAATTTTTCTATTTTTTTATCTATTGATATCCCTTTATCCCAAAGTTTCATACGTTCTTATTTTTTACTCCGGAAGTTTTCTGAACCACCGAATTTGATTATTTGTTTTAGTTTCTCAATGCTGTTTTCAACAGCTGAACATAGCTTTCTATACCGTCTTCTATCTCTTGAAGGTAAATGAATTCATCTGCTGAATGTGACCGGGTGGAATCCCCGGGACCCAGTTTAAGGGAAGGACATTTAAGCAGGGCCTGGTCTGACAGTGTTGGGGAGCCATAAGTTTTCATCCCCAATGAAATTCCCGCCTGTACCAGCTCATGCTCCTTTGAAATAGAGGAAGAATTTAATCGCAGTGACCTGGCTTTTATTTCATCTACCGGAGCCTCTTTCTCCAGGATCCCATCAATTTCAGCATTAGAATAGCAATCATTCACCCTTACATCTATCACAAGCTCAACTTTTCCCGGTATCACGTTGTGCTGGGTTCCGGCATTGATCTGAGTGACTGTGATTTTTACCGAACCCAGGACTTCAGACTTTCTTTCGAACTGGTAATTCTGAAACCATTCGAGCACAGAAGCAGTTTTATAGATGGCATTGTTGCCATTTGGATGTGCCGCATGAGAGGGTGTTCCCTTTATCACCGCATCAAAAACGACCAGCCCTTTTTCTGCAATTGCCAGATCCATTAGAGTTGGTTCCCCTACAATAGCGGTGTCAATTTTTGGAAGTATTGGCAGCAGACATGAAATACCATTTTTCCCATTTGTTTCTTCCTCGGCAGTTCCGGCAAAGAGAAGATTCCAGGAAAGATCTGTTGCTTCATAGAAGT
>JBEPWW010000160.1:0-6306 GCA_041642215.1 Salinimicrobium sp.
GGTCTTCTTTTCATTCACTTCCATATCCAGCAAACCTTTTTCAAACCCGGGAATTAGCTGTCCCTGGCCCATGGTGAACTCGATAGGTTCTCTTTCCAAAGAACTGTCGAAGATCTGACCGTCTGCCAATTTACCGGTGTAATGTACTCTTACCGTGTCATCTTTTTTTACCTGACTCATAATTCTGTATTTTTCAATTAAAAATTTGGTGAAATGAAATAAAAACGGAAAATAAAAAGGTATATCTTATAAAACGCTGGAAAATTATTCCACTTCAAGTTGCAAAGGTACATTTATATTTAGGAAACCCAAAGATTGAGGCCGTTAGTCCTGTTTATTAAGATTTCCTTAACTATTTTATGATGTCCTGCAATAAAACCGGGTAATAACAGGTTATGGAGCAGGAGATCCTTCCTCGGGAAAAAGCGAGGTTGAAAAATTTTAGTATATTGATATGATGACGGTATTGGCCAAATATATGCTTACGCCTCTTTTTTCATTTCTGGTGTTCACCGGGGTCTTTTCCTGTGGCGAAAACGAGGGAGAGGAAGAGCAGGAAACAAACCAGGTAGAACTCAAAAACCTTACGGTCACGGCTACAGCCTATAATTCCCTGCCCCTACAGGGTGAGGGGAATGCAAAGATCACTGCCTGGGGAGATACGCTGCACCCGGGGATCAAATCTATTGCTGTCTCCCGTGACCTCATAGCAAAGGGGCTTACCTATGGAACTCCTGTTCAGATAGAAGGATTCGAAGGGATCTTCATCGTAAATGATAAAATGCATCCCAGGTGGAGAAATAAAATTGATATTTATATGGGGCTCGACAGAGAAAAAGCACTACAATGGGGCAGGAGGAAAGTGGAGATCCACTTTCCCGATCCACAATAATAATTTTTAATTTTTTATAAATGGGTTCATAGATGAGTCGCAAAAAGGAGCTCAACCGCTCCTCGTCCCTGTTAAGGGAAATTTCGGGAACAATTCCTATTTTGAGGGTATTCTTAATTTCTAATCTCATCTGTGGGCGTAAGACCGTCTTAAGCTTTACTGCTTCTACTAATTTGATTTAGTCCTCTCCTTTAGGGGTTAAGAAAACTTTGGGTTTAAGTTCTAAATCATTCCTTATCTTTAATTTTTAGATCCCCATGCTTCATGATGTGGCGCTTATGCTTCCGGAAGATGCCGGGGTAATAAAAAACCAAAACAAATATGAGAAAAAGGATCAAGCAGGAACTTGACAGGGTTATTCAATTTTTCAGAAAACATTTATCCGGTGAAAATCCAGATCTGGCCTATTATCTGCTTATCATTTTTGCTTTTATGGTATTTGTACTGGGTCTTAACCTTTTTGTGAACCTTACCGAGGAAGTCCATGGGGAGGTGCTGGAAAAATACGATACCCAGATCACAGATTTTGTAATTTCCTTCCGCACTCCGGCCCTCAACAACTTTTTTACTTTCGTTACAGATGTGGGGGATTTTCATGGCTACCTTGTCATGACGGCCCTGGCCACACTTTTTCTGTTCCTGAAATTAAGACACTGGAAATTCATTTTCCAGCTTATAGGGGTGCTGGTATTGGCCTCACTTTCCAATATTGCTTTAAAAAATGCCATCGACCGGGCCCGGCCTACCCTGGAGCATATGGTGGTAGTGAAAACCCTTAGCTACCCCAGCGGCCATGCCATGAGTGCTATGGCCTTCTACGGGTTCCTTGTTTATCTCACTTTTCAGATAAAAATGGCGAAATGGCTGCGATTCGCGCTCACTGCCCTGTTTACCTTGTTGATACTCTCTATTGGCATAAGTCGTATTTACCTGGGAGTTCACTTTCCTTCAGACGTGGCCGGCGGATTTATCGCAGGCCTTATATGGGTTGCTTTCTGTATTATCCTGTTCAATATTATCGATCTTTTAAGGGAGCGTAAAAGACGGTATGATGGCAGGGCAGAAGAAGAGGAGGAGAACCTGGAAGAATAAGAGCAGCCTTTTTCTTATAATTTTGTTATACCTAAAAGCCATGCCCGCTTAATTTTTTATCTTTCCTTCAAATCACCCCATGACCCTGAAAAAAGTATATTATTCAACCCCTTACCTCATACTTGAATTTGTATTTTTTTACGTTTTTGTACCTTTTATCGCAGATCGTTTCCTGGATGGCTGGTACAAGATCTTCCCCCTGATTGGTATCGCTGTTATTTTCCTGTTTTTTCTACTGAAGGATCCCGGCTTTGATCGCTCGATCCTGTACAGGCTGGAACGATGGTATCTCAAGAAAAGCGTGAGCAGAGTGGTAGTGATCACCATCCTTTTGGTATGGTTCACCTGGTGGGTTTTCCCCGATCTCTTCCTAAGATATCCCGTAAAACATTTTAAAAGTTACCTGCTCACATTTTTTCTATATCCCATAGCTTCAGTCATTCCGCAGGAACTTATTTACAGAGTATATTTCTTTCATAGGTATGAAAGGCTGGTGCCGGAGAAATATCTGTTAATGTTAAGTAACGCCATTATTTTCGGTCTTACCCATTTGATCTACGATAATTGGGTGGCACCCATCGCAACGTTTCTCGTAAGCTGGATCTTTATCTGGAATTATTTTCAGACCCGAAGCCTGATCAATGTAAGCCTGGAACATTATTTCTATGGGCTGATCATGTTCACCATCGGCTTCGGCCACTTTTTCCAGTAAACCTGTTAAAGACCAAGGTTCCCTAAAAGCCACCAAAGGATAATAAAAACAATGATGATCCCGAAGCATCCGCAGCCACCTCCAATCTTTTTGGCTCCCCACCCGGCAAGCAGGGCTCTAATAATCTTTTTCATAGCAATTTTTTTCAGATTAAAAATAGGACTAACTTGAAAGACACTCAGGAAGTTTAATAAAAGTTTAATGGGTTTCTTTAAACAACTATTAAAAAATCAAATTTGTTACCTTTATCTCAAAATAGATCTTATGAAGTTAATTAGTACGTTTCATTTTTTGGTTTTGTTATTTGTTAGCTCTTTTGTTGCAGCTCAAAATGAACCAGCCGTTCTCTTAGAAAAGATGGAAGGTTTCAGCCATCCCGAATCTGTGGTTTGGGATGAGCCGAATAATGTATTTTATATTTCCAACATCGGGGAAAAGGAAAAAGGGGATGGTTTTATTTCAAAGGTTTCACCTGATGGGGAGATCCTCGAATTAAAGTGGATTTCGGGATTGAATGATCCAAAAGGCCTGCTGGTTCATGGAGATACTCTTTTTGTTACTGATAATACCTTGCTGGTGGAAATGAATATACAACAGGGGGAAGTAATTAAACGCACTCCTGTTGTGGGCGCTGAGTTTCTCAATGATCTCACGGCAGATGAACAGGGGAACATCTATATTTCTGATACTGGAAAAAGCAGTGTCTTCAAAAGGGCTCCAAACGGCACCCTGACCGAATGGCTGCATACAGAGAAGCTAGAAAACCCAAATGGCCTCCTGGTAGTGGGGCGGGAGCTTTATGTCGCGGCATGGGGGAAAGGAGAAGGGGGCAATGTTCTAAAAGTAAACCTGGAGAACACCGGTGAGATAACCCAAGTTTCTGAAAGACCTGTCGGGAACCTGGACGGTATACAAAGGATCGATGCAGACAGCTTCTATATTTCAGACTGGGCCACAGGAAAGATCTTTAGAATAAGTGATTCTGGAGAGATGGAAGAGATCCTTACATCTGCAAAAAGCGCGGGTGATATCCTGTATTTTGCACCCCGTAAGCAGCTTATCCTTCCCATGAACCACCAAAACGAAGTTTGGTGGTATCAGGTGAGGGAATAGGATAGAATATTACCGGGGGATCAGGATTCTTTGATTTCATTCATTAAAAGAAAAGCCTGGTTTACATATTCCTTCTCCAGGAACATGGTGAAGTAATTGGCAGTTGATATGATCTCGTAGACCGGGATCCCTTCATAGGCCAACAGCTTGAATAAATAAAAATAAAGTCCTACGGTTTTGGTGTTTTGCGCCGGAAGGGCAATCGTAATAGATGAAAGTTCATCTTTGATACTTACCAGCTTCTCTTCCTTGAAATATTCTTCCACGATTTCTTTAAAGGAGGTGGAAACGAGGAAGTTGCTTTCCTGATAGTTGCTCGAATAGTTGAGATAAATGTTCTGGTCTTTTACAGCATTAAGCAGCCTGGCCTTATTGCTGATCATATTTCTGGAGTTAAGATAAGTATATTCCGTTATTCCGGACCGCACCACGATATCTCCCATTTCCCTGAAGTTGTTCCGGGTGAATTTATTGCGGCGGGGGTTGTAACGTCGTAAGGCCATGATGATAGACCCCTGTTTCACAGGTTTCCTCATTTCCTTTTCCACCTGGGGCTGCAGATCTGCTGCCAGGGAACTAAAATTTATAATGTTCCGTGCAAGGGCATCATCTAAAAATGGCTGGTGTTTGATAATGTCATGTACACAGGTACTTATGGTCTTCATTTGTTAATTATTATACATTTTGTGCAAAGGTATGCAAAACGCTTCACTTTTTTTACTTCCCTCCGGTGAATAATTAATTATGCACTCAGGAAGAATCATGCTATGAATATATTAAAATTTGGAGGTACTTCTGTGGGTACTGCAGGCAGTATCAGGAATGTAAAGGATATTATCTCTTCGCAGGGCGGGGAGAAAATGATCGTATTGTCAGCTATGTCTGGTGTGACTAATGATCTCGTTGAAAGCATAAAACTCTGGAAAGAAGGGAATAGGGAAGAACTTGGTCAAAAGTTAAAGGAGATCAGGCAAAAGCATATTGCGGTTATTGAAGAACTATTCCCTGACAAGCTCTATCGAACGGCTACGACAGACCGGTTCGGGAGTTTGTTTGTCCAGCTTGAAAATTGCTTTTTGGGAGAATACTCAAAAAAGCGGGAAGCCGAGATCGTTACCTTCGGGGAAACCTTTCTCACCTTCATTTTTTCCGGGTTCATGGAAGCCGAAGGAATACAAAATACCCTTCTGAACTCAAAGGATTTCATGGTTGTGGATAATCTCGAAAATCCAGATACCAAAATCATTCAGAAGCTGCTCAAGGAGATACTGGCCAAGGAAAAACAATCTGAAATCTATATCGCCCAGGGGTTTGTTTGTGTGGACCACTCCGGGATCAATACCCTTAAACGCGGTGGCAGTGACTATACGGCTACCATCATCGCGGCAGCCATTGAGGCCCGGGAAGTACAGATATGGACAGATATTGACGGATTTCACAATAACGATCCCCGGTATGTGGAGGGCACTTCTGCCATATCCCACCTTACTTTTGAGGAGGCGGCAGAACTGGCTTATTTTGGAGCCAAGATCCTTCATCCTCAAACGGTATCTCCTGTAAAAGAGAAAGGTATCCCTATTTATTTAAAGAACACCTTTACGCCGAACGCGGTGGGCACCAAGATATCTTCTGAAGTGCAAAGCACCGGCTTAAAAGCCATTTCGGCCAAGGACGGCATCACCGCGATCAGGATCAAATCCAATCGAATGTTAATGGCCCATGGTTTCCTAAAAAAGATATTTGAAGTCTTCGATAAGCACGAGACGGCCATTGATATGATCACTACTTCTGAGATCGCCATTTCCCTTACCATTGATGATACGACAAAGCTCGAGGAGATCAGGGAGGAATTGGACCAATACGGTGAAATTACCGTAGACCGCGATCACAGTATCATTTGTGTGGTTGGGGAAGGCCTCATCAATGATAAGAACGCCTTTAGGATCTTCGAATTGCTCAATGCCATACAGGTGAGGATGATCTCCTATGGCGGAAGCAATAATAATATTTCCCTGCTGGTAGATACCTCCACCAAGGTGGAAACGCTTCGGCTATTGAACAATAAGCTCTTTAGGGAGCAACCGATAACGGCCTAAAAAGGTTCGTTAGTTTTGTTTGAATAAGGTGCCGGCCCGTTGAGAAACAGGCCGGTTTTTTATTCCCGGTCTTTTAGCCTCTCCCATTTATTCTTCATTTCGATGTATTTTGAAAGATACCTGGTGCTGTTCAGCGCGTGGAAGGAGAGCATGGCTCCTGTAAAATTTGATTCCCGAACTACCTGAAGGTTTTTCTGCAGCCGGTTTAACCTTTGTCTGAACTCCTTGTGAAGTTCTGGTCGCGAATACCTCTTTTCGAGGATCCTGAACCCGTTGTCCCTGGCTTCCTGCCAGTTGGTTTTGTCCCGGTACAACTCTATGGCCGCTTGGGCAAAGGACTTCGCCTCATTCGCTATAGCACCGTTCCAGGCAAGATCCCCGTGCATTCCTTCAGCTCCCAG
>JBEPWW010000161.1:0-6264 GCA_041642215.1 Salinimicrobium sp.
CTGAAGCGGTACAGGCTGTAAAAACAGCCCGACTGGTTTATATTGACCTGGATCGAACAGATGAGTATGCAGACTGGGTAAGAAACGTGGATTTTGTGGAGGTGAGTGATGCAGACCTGGATAACACTACTTTTGAGGCTGCTGAAAATCAATTTCGGGATAACAACTACGCCCAGGCCATACGCGGCTTCGAAAAATATCTGTCTTCCTTCCCTAATGGGCTGCATTCCACAGAGAGCAATTTTTACCTGGCCCAGTTGTACCACAGGGAGGGGAATAAGGAAAAAAGTATTCCGCATTACCGCAATGTGATTAGCAGGGAGCGAAATGAATTCACAGAAGAATCGCTCTTGCGCCTGGGAGAGATCTTACTTGAGAACAGGCGGTATGCAGATGCCCTTCCGGTGCTTCAAAGGCTGGAGAATGAAGCCGAATATCCACAGAATGTCATTTTTGCGCAGTCTAACCTGATGAAATCGCACCTGGAACTGGAGAATTTCAGGGAGGCGGAAAGATATGCCGAGAAAGTGATGGCCAATCCTGAGGCAGACCAGTCTGTGAAAAATGACGCCCAGGTGATCATTGCCCGGGCTGCGATAAGGACGGGCAACGAAGCCCGGGCCAAATCTGCATATGCGCAGGTCCAAAAGACGGCGACAGGAGAACTGGCTGCCGAGGCCCTTTACTATGATGCCTATTTCAAGCATAAGGAAGGAAATTACCAGGCATCCAATGATGCGGTGCAGAAACTGGCAAAGGAATATTCAGGCTATAAGCTTTATGGTGCCAGGGGACTTTTGTTAATGGCGAAGAATTTCTACCAGCTTAAGGATGCCTATCAGGCTACCTACATCCTGGAAAACCTGATCAAGAATTTCCAGAACTTCCCTGAAGTAGTGGAAGAAGCGAAAAAGGAATTGTCCAGAATAAAAGCCGAGGAAGCAAAGACCAATGCTTCTGTGGAAACCAACAACTAATTATTAAAACTCAAGTCTATCCCATGCAAACTTCTTTAAACAGGATCAGCGCATTTTTTATAGTTTTTTTTATCACGGGAGCTGTTTTCTCGCAGGACCTGGGCAGTGAAATGGTAGAAGTGGTTAAGCCCTATACCCCCAGCATAAGCGATGCCTTTAAAATAAAGGAAAAGCCCGCCATTATTGATTCGGTCAACATGGACAAAAGAGAAGTACAATACCGTATTTTTTCCTTTCCTGTTGCCTCTACTTTTAGTCCTGCCAAGGGACGGGCAACCGCGGTAGAGCGGGAGCGGCCTGTCAAGGTTTATGACAACTACGCCACTCTTGGTTTTGGTTCCTACACCAGTATTTTGGCAGAGTTCTACAGCAATCTGGAGGTGACCCGTAACAGTGACCTGGGAATCTTTTTTACCCATAATTCTGCTCAGGGGGGTATTGAAGGAGTAGTGCTGGATGATCAGTTTTACGATTCTGAGCTTAACCTTAATTATACTTCCAGGGGCCGCAAGTCTACCTGGAAAACAGAAGTTGGGGCCCTGCATCAGCTTTATAACTGGTATGGCGTGAATCCTAATATGGTAGAGGATTATCTTACTGAAGGGCTGGACCCACTGCATAATTACTTTAGCGTCTATGCCGGAAGTGAGGTGCGTCTGGAAGATTCTTTTTTCGATAAGGCGCGGGCCCGGTACAGGTTCTTTGGGGACGATTTTGGATCAGCAGAACACCATCTTAGTTTTAGACCTTCCCTGGAAATACCAATAGCCGGGGAGTTGTTCAATACCAACCTGGTCCTGGATTATGTGGGGGGTAGTTTTGATCGGGGTTATTTTCTAGAAGAGGCTCTGGATTACACTTATCTTAACCTGGGTCTGGAAAGTGGGCTGGTGATCCTTAGGGATGATCTCACCCTGAATCTGGGTGCTGCCATCTATTATCGCCAGAACCTGGAGAAAAGTACCACCGGGGTATATATCTACCCGCAGGTAACCGCGAGTTATCGCATGGCGGGGGAATACTTTGTAGCCTATGCAGGCCTGGAAGGAAAACTAAAAGAGAATACGTACTATAATTTCGTGCAGCAAAATCCTTTTGTTTCTCCTACGCTTGATGTACAGCCTACAGATCAACAGTATGATGCGTATGTTGGGGCCAAGGGAAAGCTTTCCAATACCATAGGTTATAACCTGAGAGGAAGTTTTGTTTCTGAAGATTTTAAACCCCTGTTTCGCGCCAATCCTGTTTCTTCTTTTAGAAATAACGAAGGGTATGCCTATGGCAACTCCTTTAGTGTAGTATATGACCAGGTGAATACCATCTCGGCATTTGGGGAGCTCAATATGGACCTAAGCCGTAATTTTAACCTGCGGGTGAATGCAGAGTATTTTATCTATGATACCGATATTGAAGAGGAAGCCTGGAATTTACCCGATTTTAAAGCCTCTTTTCTTGCAGATTACCAGATAACAGAAAATTGGTTCGCCGGGGCAAACCTGTTCCTTGTAGGGGAGAGGAAGGACAGGCGCTATGCAGATGTCTTAACCGCAGAAAATGCTTTTTCTGAAATCGTGACCCTCAGCAGCTATTTTGACATCAATGCCAATCTGGGGTATAGGTTCAATGACAGGTTGTCTATTTTCGCAAAGGGAAACAACCTGCTGGGGGATAATTATGAAACATGGATGGATTACCCGGTCCTTGGCCTGCCGGTCATGGCAGGTGCCACCTATCAATTCGATTTTTAGACTATCTCCCAGATTATAAACTGCCCTGGAATTTTGTTATCGGTTGTTAAATCGCTCAACCAAAATTCCAGGGCATTTTTTTTTATTAGAACATAATTTTAAGTGCCATTTATTGGGGAGTTGCTCATATTCTAGGCTCTCCACGACTTCTATTTGCTTTTCCAGCAATTCATTTTCCCAATACATAGTTAACACAAACTTAACATTGGAAGATGGATAAGTGAAGTTAAGTGAGTAATATTGCAAACTGAAAATTGAGGGTAGTGTTCCTCTGTTTTAAGGATCGTTAATTTAACTTTTGAAAATAGCTTAAATGGCAAAAAAGAAATTTACAAGAACGAAAAGAGACAGGCCATATCTTAATGTCCTTGATTTTATGGTGCAGGAAAAAACCTTCCTGGCTATAGTTATTGTTGGACTGGTGCTGGCCGGTGTGCTTACCGGTTATGGACAGGCAGGAATGTGGCTCGGGTTCTTCTTCGCGGCCTATGCTACCGTTGCAAACGACAGTATCCAATCCCTTGGAACCTTTATTGAGAGTAACAAGACCAGAAAGTGGTGGTGGATGTGGATCTTTATCGGGTCGATTTTCCTGGCGGTGGTGACATTTAGCTGGATCCATTTTGACGGAGACGTGACCTATCAGCGCCTTTTGAATTCGGACGGGACGACTAAATACCCGCATCCTGAAAACTTCAGCTTTTTCCAGATCATCGCTCCGCTGGTGCTGTTAATTCTTACAAGGCTGAAGATGCCGGTTTCGACCACTTTTCTCATCCTGAGTGTTTTTAGTGCCGATACTTCGGGGATAACCTCGGTGGTATGGAAATCCTGGTCGGGATACATCATGGCTTTCGTCCTGTCGTTCCTGGTATGGTACCTTTCCTACAATACGATTAAAAAATACTTTAAAAGCCGTAAATTCAATAAGAGCTGGAATATTGTCCAGTGGATAGTAAGTGGAACCCTTTGGGGAGTATGGGTAATGCAGGATGGCGCTAACATAGCGGTTTTCCTTCCAAGGCAACTGGATTTCTTTCAATTCCTGATTTTTGCCCTGACTATTTTCATTGGCCTGGGACTTTTATTCTATCTTAGAGGGGACAAGATCCAGGAAGTGGTTAGCGAGAAGGCGCGAATTTCAGACGTACGCGCAGCTACCCTGGTAGATGCCACTTATGTGATCCTGCTTATCTATAAACTCTTTATAAGTACAGTGCCTATGAGTACCACCTGGGTTTTCCTTGGGGTGATTGGAGGTCGGGAGATCGCTGTGAGCCTTGCCAGGACCAAGAAGGGTAAAAAGCATCGCAAGAAAGCAGGAAAAATGATCTTCAGGGATTTCTCCTATGCTATGATCGGGCTGTTTGTTTCAATCGCTCTGGCAGCCGGGGCTAATCCAGATATCAGATCTGCCATTGGAACGTTCTTTATTGAACTGTTTTAATGCATCTGTTGATAATATGACAGGAAATGCGCCTCTTAAGGCGCATTTTTCTATTTTTACCCAAATTTAAAGAAAAGATGAAAAAGTTGTTTTTTGTATTCCTCTTCAGCACCCTTATGATCTCATGCGATGAGAAGGAGGTAATTGACCTGTTGGTTATTAACGCGAAAGTATATACTGTAGATGATTCGTTTTCGACTGCCGAAGCCTTTGCTGTCAATGAAGGGCGCTTTGTGGCTACGGGAACCACAGCAGAACTTCAGGAAAAATATGAGCCTGTGAGGACCGTAGATGCCGGGGGTAAAACTATCTATCCCGGGCTGATCGATGCCCATGCGCATTTTTACAGGTTTGGATTGCAACTGCAAACGGTGGACCTTAGGGGCACAAAAAGTTTTGAGGAGGTAGTAAGCAGGATCATTGAATTCCAGGAAGAGAAGAATGTGGAGTTCATCACCGGCAGGGGATGGGACCAGAATGACTGGGAGGTGAAGGAATTCCCGGTGAAAGATACCCTGGATCAATTATTTCCTGATACTCCAGTAGCTATCACTCGAATTGACGGACATGCCCTGCTGGTTAACCAGGCGGCCCTGGATAAAGCCGGAATTACTGCAGAAACATCTGTCGAAGGGGGAGAGATAGAAGTGGTCAATGGCAGGTTGACCGGGATCCTTATCGACAACCCCATGGGCCTTGTGGGAGGTGTTATTCCAAGCCCAGATGTGGAGGATGAGATCACCGCCCTTCTCGATGCTCAGAAGATAGCTTTCGGGTATGGGCTCACCACTGTGGTGGACGCGGGAATTGATCGCGAAACCATTGAGCTGCTGGATAGCCTGCAGAAGAATGGGACGCTGGATATACGTATCTATGCGATGATCAGCAATACAAAGGAAAACCTGGATCATTACCTGCAAAGGGATCCCTACAAAACTGAAAAATTAAATGTACGCTCGGTTAAATTCTATGGGGACGGGGCATTAGGTTCCCGCGGAGCTGCCCTTAAAGAACCTTATTCAGATAAGCACGGACATTACGGGGCTTTGCTCTCACCCGTATCTGAATTCCATTCAACAGCGTCCAGGATAGCGGCTACAGATTACCAGATGAATTCTCACGCGATAGGCGATTCGGCCAATGCGGTGATCCTAAAAATATATGATTCGCTCCTTGCAGATGCCGGGGACAGGCGCTGGAGAGTGGAACATGCCCAGATCATAGACCAGGAAGATTTCAAATATTTTAACCGTAATATTATTCCATCGGTGCAGCCTACACATGCTACCAGTGATATGTACTGGGCAGGAGATCGCCTTGGGGAGGAACGTGAAAAAGGAGCCTATGCCTTTAAACAACTATTGGACCAGGCCGGGATCATTGCTTTGGGAACAGATTTCCCTATAGAGGAGGTCAACCCTTTCCTGACCTTTTATGCTGCCGTGGCCCGGAAGGACCTGGAGGAGTATCCGGAGGGAGGTTACATGCCCGAGCAGGCCCTGTCAAGGGAAGAGACACTTCGGGGGATGACGATCTGGGCAGCCTACAGTAATTTTGAGGAAAATGAAAAAGGTAGCATAGAAGAAGGCAAATTCGCCGATTTTATTATTCTGGAGAAGGATATTATGGAGATCCCCGAGAATGAGATCCCTGGCGTACAGGTGCTGGAGACCTTCCTTGGAGGTAAGAAAGTATACTAGAGAGGACTTTGCAGTACAAGAAAGAAGGAGGCTGTCTTACAAGTTGTATGTCAATCTGCCCATATGCTTCGGAAGTGGCAGGTTTGGATATGTTCTGAATAGCAGATCTGTCTTAATGTGAAACCCACTTGATCGAACGGGCTGGTAAACCAAAATGACGATCTAACCGGCTTTTAAGACAGCCTTTTTGTATGGGTTATTTTAGGAACGATTCTTATTTTCCTCCATTATGCCGAAGGTCCTGAAGGCAGTGCTCATCAAATAATATGGTTTCCTGGCTACGGGATTTTAGAAGGTCAACAGTACCGTTACCGAATTCCACTGTAGCCATCATCAGGCACCCATCTACATTACAATGCGATTTACTCTCGGTGTCTTCATGTGGGGATTGA
>JBEPWW010000162.1:0-6229 GCA_041642215.1 Salinimicrobium sp.
AGTTAAAATATTATCCCCTGGCCCTGCTTCTTATCATCATCCTCTTTGTCGCAGTCATTTACTTTTTCTACACCACTACAAAAACCAGTGAACAGAATAAACTCTGGGCCGGTATGGCTAAAGAGACGGCCCATCAAATAGGCACCCCACTTTCTTCCCTCATTGGCTGGACAGAGATTTTAAAGCAGGAGAAGGTTAACCCGGTTTATATTGGGGAGATCGAAAAGGATGTGGAGCGTCTAAAAACCATCACTGAACGCTTCTCAAAGGTGGGCTCGGCCCCTGCCCTGCATCCCGTGGACATTGTGGAGCAAACAAAGATCTCCTTTCATTACCTTAAGACCAGAAGTTCAAAACTCATTCAATTTGAACTGGACCTGCCCGATGCCCATATCCCGGTTCATTTAAATGAACAGTTATATAGCTGGACCATTGAAAACCTGGTGAAAAATGCCATCGATGCCATGAGGGGAAAAGGCCGCCTTAGCCTTAGCCTTCGTGAAGATTCTAAAAATGTACACATCCTGGTGAGCGATACGGGGAAAGGCTTACCCAAAGCCAAATTCAAACAGATCTTTGAACCGGGATATACTACCAAAAAGCGCGGTTGGGGGCTGGGACTTTCCCTCTCCAAGAGGATCATTGAGAAATATCACCGGGGAAAAATACGGGTCCTGAAAAGCGGAATTGACAAAGGCACCACCTTCGAGATCATACTTCAAAAGGCCTGAAGCAGTCGCCCAATAAGATTTTCCCGGGAATTCTCTATACCACTCTCGGGAGAAAGGAGAAAATTAGAGCTGCTTTTTAATGTCTTCAGCTATCTGCCGAAATTCTTCTTCTGAAATATTCATATTCCTGCTAAAATCCATGTCACCCATCGAATTAAGCGGGATAAGGTGTACATGTACATGTGGCACTTCAAGGCCTACTACTGCCATGCCCACTCTTTTACAGGAGATCGCTTTTTCGAGACCAAGGGCCACTTTTCTGGCAAATAACATGAGGTCTCTGTAGGTCTCTTCATCCAGATCAAAAAGCTTATCAACCTCAGCTTTGGGAATACACAGTGTATGTCCTTTGGTGTTTGGTCTGATATCCAGAAAAGCCAAAAAACGGTCATCTTCCGCTATTTTATATGCCGGGATCTCCCCCTTAACTATTTTAGTGAAAAGTGTTGCCATAATTAAAATTGTTTGCTGATCGATTCGTGTTCATACCAATTTAGAAATTTTCCCCCAGTCCCAGACAGACATCCCAAAAAAAATCCTTTTCTGAGCTCAGAAAAGGATCTTCAGGTTCTTTTAAATACGCGCTATTCTCGTGTTATTTCCAGTATTTCGAATTTCAACATACCGTTTGGCACCTGCACTTCAGCTATATCCCCAACCTTTTTGCCCAGCAGACCTTTACCTATAGGACTGTCTACAGATATTTTTCCCGCCTTAAGATCGGCTTCGCTTTGTGCCACGAGCTTATATTTCACTTCCATGTTATTCGTCAGGTTTTTTATTTTCACCGTAGAATGGATAAGTGCTTTGGAGAGATCAAGTTGAGATTCGTCTATTAAACGCGCATTGGAATAGATCTCTTCCATTTTGGATATCTTCATTTCTAATAAGCCCTGAGCTTCCTTAGCCGCATCATATTCAGCATTTTCACTGAGATCACCTTTATCTCTCGCTTCAGCAATAGCCTGCGATGCACGGGGACGCTCCACATCTTTAAGATGATTGAGTTCATCCCTTAATTTTTTGAGCCCTTCCTCGGAATAGTAAGATACTTTACTCATAACTTCAACGTTTATATAAATACAAAAAATCCCATTCTCCAATGGGATTTCAAACAAATATACAGAATTAAAATATCCAGAACAATATTATCTTGTAGCTTTGGAAAAACCATTTATGAGAAGAATACCTCTATTAATCAGCCTTCTTTTTGTCTGTTTTGCCTGCTCAGACGATGATGAGCTGAGACACAATCCATACCTGCCGAATCTCAAAGTGGTTTTACAACTTGATCTCGATCTTCCACAGTACAACCAGCTCAATTTTCCCGGTAACAGTTATGAAACTTACAATTACGGAATCAACGGGATCGCAGTCTACAATCTCAACAATGACCAGTATATGGCTTTTGAACTCACAGACCCCAATCATGTGATACGGGACTGCTCCGTGCTGACAGTACATGGAACAGAAGCGATCTGCGACTGTAATGACGGCAAACGCTATACGATCATTACCGGACAGCAAACAGCCGGAGAAGGCCAGTATCCCTTAAAACCTTACAGGGTGGTGCGAATAGGAAACATACTCGAGATTTCCAATTAAAAAAGGCTGCCGTAAAGGAAATTTTCCTTTTCCGGCAGTCTTCTGTAAAATTTATCCTTCGTTTTTCGCTCTTAGAACTTCAGGGTTACCCCCGCCAGGTAATTCCTGGTAGCCTGCGGGTAATATCCTGCCCCTTCAAATGTTTGCATGCCACCGGGAAATGATGGGTCTGGAATATTATAAGTGTAGTAGTAACCATTGGAAACATATTCTTCCCCAAAGATATTGTTAATAAGTGCCGTGAATACCACCTCTCTAAAAAGAGATATATTTTTCCAGGTATACTGCAGGTTGATGTCATTCACAAAATAGCTGTCCAGCCTTGATCCTTCAGCTTCCATATTGCTCATATACTGCTCCCCAACATATTTGGATAAAAACCTGATCTCCATATCCTGAACAGGGCGATATTCAAGAATGTTTCCTGCCACTATTTCGGGAGAATAAGAGATATCAGTATCCCCAAAATTCACCAGTTCCCCATTCCATGTAGCCACAAAATCCACATTTTTATTCCGGCTTACAGAGAGGTTGGGACGCAGGCTGAATTTCTCAGCCAGTCTTATATCTGCATCCACCTCAAGACCCAGCCTGTAACTGTTACCGCTGTTTTCCCTTATGGGGGAGCCCACATCATTCAATTCCCCGGTCAAAACCAGCTGGTTTTGGTAATCCATGTAATAGAGGTTGGTGTTGACCTGAACAGAAGATGATCTGTACCTCCATCCCAGTTCATAATCATCCAGTTGTTCCGGTTCAGGATTCCCATTCTGGTAATCAGTCCTGTTGGGTTCGCGATGCGCCCTGGCGTAGGAAAAATATAATTGATTATTGGAAGACACCCTGTAGGTTAGCCCTCCTTTTGGATTAAAAAAGCTATGGGAATCATCCACCACAAATGGAGTCTCCTGCTCTTCCACGCCATCCACTTCATAATGCACCCTTCTTAGTTGAAGATCCCCGAACAGGGAAAGGTTATCAGACAGGGCCACCGTAGCCTTCCCAAAGACATTGAAGTCTGTTTTATGCGCGGTATTGTCATAATAACGTTCGTGCGGGGCATTGCTGGGTGCGAATTTCGTGTAGAGGATCTCCCCAAAGTGATCGTTGTTATACTTATTCCAGGCTCCTCCCAGGATAAGCTCTAGCCTGCTTTCTTCATATTTTACATTGAAGGTGGTCCCATAAAAATCATTATCCAGCCATTTCCTGGTAACCAGGTCACTTCTGCTAATTTCCTCGCCGTTAGCAGTAAAAGGCTCCAAGCCATAATTCACCAGCTTTTGATTGGCCCGATATGATTCATAATAGCCTCTTCCATACGTGTAGTGGAGCGCCATGTTGGAAGACCAACCATCCCCATAGGTTTGGTTCCAAAGCAACTGGAAGTGGTCCTGCTTGTAATTATCTGTATGATCATCATAGAATCGCAGATTCCCCTCGTCATCCTCATAGGCACCTGCCGGATTGAACCTGCGGTTGGTCTCAAGAGTTTCAGCATCGATCCCGTTCCATGCTTGGTAAGTCACTTCACTCCCACCAAAGGTAAGCGCTTTTATAAGCGTGTTGTCCTCGGCATAGGTCGCCTGAAGAAAATAGGATTTCAAATCACTTGAAGCGCGATCTATATATCCGTCACTTTTGATCACAGAAGCACGTCCTGCAAATTCCCAGTGGTCATTGATAAGTCCTGTACTGAATTTGGCCGTATGCTTATGGGTTCCATAAGATCCAAAACTGTTGGCCACCTCTGCTGAAGGCTCTACACTGTACCGGTCTGTCATAATGTTTATACTGGCCCCAAAAGCTCCTGCACCATTGGTAGAAGTACCTACACCCCGCTGCACCTGAAGGTTTTCTACAGAAGAAGCGAAATCCCCAAGATTCACCCAAAAGGTTCCCTGGCTTTCCGCATCATTGTACGGGACACCATTTATGGTCACGTTGATACGGGTTGCATCGCTACCTCGTATCCGCATTCCGGTATATCCAATGCCAGCACCGGCATCACTGCTGGTAACCACGTTGGGCATATAGTTCATTAGATAAGGGATATCCTGCCCCAGGTTCCGGTCCTCGATCTCTTCATTGGAGAGGTTACTATAGGTAATGGGTGATTCTGCTGTTACTCGCATCGCCGAAAGAAATACCTCGTCCAGCATTTCCTGGGCATCTCCCATATCGACATTGAGTACCTGGTCCTCAGTGAGATCTATGCTGATCTCTTTTTTATTTCCGTAGGAAAAAATCAGCGTATATTGTCCCTCCTGCAACTCAAGGGAATAATTTCCATCCTTATTGGTCTGCGTACCAATAGGAGCTCCCTTCACCCGCACAATCGCGGCATTAAGAGGGCGGTCTCCATCAGTCACTTTCCCGGTAATTTCATGTTGCTGCGCAAGAAGATTTAATGAGAAAAAGAAAAAACTAACGAAAAAGAATACATTTTTCATTCGTAATAAAAGTTGTTTACGAATAAAAGGGGCAATTATTCTTATTTATAAATGAGTTTTAAAAAAATCCTGAAACCCATCCGATCGAAATTGCAAGGATGATTTTCAGGAGTGCGAAATTAACGCGTTATTGCGCCGTTCCCTTGGCAGCATTACCTGCCCAGGTTCTTCGGGTATAATCTCAGCTTCATCCTTTTAAAATAAAGGATTAGGCACCCCTTTGAGATGCGGCAAATGTAAAACGTTTTTTTTGATTTAACCTAATTTTTACTGCTTTCGATAGAAAAGCTGTTAATTTTATATTTTCGGGAATTTATGAGAAACACCAAAGAATCTCTAACTGTTATTGTTATCGCCGGTTATCTACTTCTTGCTGCTTTAGCCGGCGTGGCCGTTTGGTTTATCTATAACCAGGTCCTCACCTACACCAGCATTACCGAAACAGATGTTTCCAGCAATAACAAACTCTATCTCGTAGGGGAAGCGGCTACCAACCTATACGAAACTGAAAGTATTAGCCGGCAGATCATCCAGACTGGAGACCCCCAACAACTGGACCTCTACAAATCTGAGCTTGATTCTATTCGTACGACCCTTGACATCCTTAGAAATACTTATACCGACACTTTACTTAAACAGGAAATAGACAGCATCAATCACCTGCTAACCCAGAAGACAGAAAACCTTGAAGAATTGCTTGAGCTCAGGACCCAGCAAGGAGACCAGAGTTACT
The DNA here is from genome assembly GCA_041642215.1 of Salinimicrobium sp. Taxonomy (GTDB): domain Bacteria; phylum Bacteroidota; class Bacteroidia; order Flavobacteriales; family Flavobacteriaceae; genus Salinimicrobium. Next base: position 5,523 of record JBEPWW010000162.1, read on the forward strand.
ATTCCAGGGTTATTGCCGAACTAAGAAAAGTAGATGAAACCTTTGATGACCGTACTTACGACGAACGTTTCAAAGACCTGGAACCTCATCAACGACGGGTGCTTATCCAATTGCTGGAATTTTCGGAACTGGAAACCACAGACCGGGGAGTTACTCAACAAACCCTGGACTCTGTAGTGAACCAGGTAAAGTCTGTACTGGTGGAACTGGAACAGGCAGACCGCAGGTACCGACAAACGGTGCGAAAAAAGGAAAACCAGTTACTGGCCAACGAAGTTAACTTGAATGCCCAGCTAAGAAGTCTACTTTCCACTATTGAGGCCGAGGAACGGGAAGCCTCCCTGGAGCAGGTGGAAGCGTCTCAAGCTGTTGTGAGAAACACATCTCAGATCATAGCAGTACTGGGAGCGATTAGTTTTCTCGTAATTCTTGTTTTCCTTTTCCTGGTAATACGGGATGTTTCCAAAAGTCAGCGTTACCGACGGGAACTGGAAAATGCCAAGCAATACGCAGAAACACTCCTGGAAAGCCGGGAACAATTTATGGCAACCGTCACTCATGATCTGCGATCACCCCTGAACACGGTGCTGGGATATACGGCCCTGCTGGAACAAACCCATTTGAACAAACCCCAGACGCGTTACCTGGACCACCTTAAAAAGTCTTCAGAATTTATTTTACGACTCGTTAATGACCTGCTCGATTTC
>JBEPWW010000163.1:0-6213 GCA_041642215.1 Salinimicrobium sp.
GTAAAGATCGCGGCAGCTGAATCTACCGTATTCCCTCCTGAAATTTCTGAGGCCTTAATGGCCGATACCCCAAAATCTGACGGCTTGATCATGCCTTCTGTTTTGTTGGAGATGGTTTTGGTGTTTCCGGTGAGGGAGATCTCGTCATAACCGTCCAGGGCATGCAGGATCGTGAAATTCTTATCGGTTTTCTGGTATAAATAACCATACATGCGAGCCAGTTCCAGGCTAAATACCCCTACTACCTGGTTCTTTGGGAAAGCGGGGTTGACCATGGGCCCGAGCATGTTAAAGAAGGTCTTAACCGCCAGAGATTTCCTTATGGGCGCTACATTTTTCATGGCCGGGTGGAATAAAGAAGCATGTAAAAAACAGATGCCTGCCTCTTCCATGGACCTTTCCAGAAAATCCCTGTCATTGCTGAATTTTATTCCCAGGTACTCCATCACATTTGAACTGCCGCATCCCGAAGAAACCCCGTAATTGCCATGTTTTGCCACAGGAACCCCTGCCCCGGCAGTTACAAAGGAGGCCAGGGTGGAAATATTGAAGGTGTCTTTGCCGTCTCCCCCTGTGCCGCAAAGGTCTATGGGGTCATATTGCTGCAGGTCTACCGCCAGGCATAATTCCAGCAGGGCATCCCTGAAGCCTTCCAGCTCATCTATGGTGATGCTGCGCATCATATAGACCGTTAGGAAAGCAGCGATCTGGCTGTCATTATATGCGCCTGTGGAAATATCCACTAAAGCAGCACGGGCTTCCTCCCGGGAAATGGTTTCGTGGTTGATGAGCCTGTTGAGTAAATCTTTCATTTCTTTAGTCGGTTTTTAAAGATGAGGGCAATTCAGTGGTTCCCTTTTTGGAAGAGGCGGTGCCGGCAGTATCCCTTAACCAGTTGCGAAGGATTGTCTTGCCGTGGGGAGTCAATACAGATTCGGGATGGAATTGTACAGCTCTTACATCATGTTGTTTGTGGCGCAGGGACATCACCTGGCCATTTTCATCAAAGGAAGTGGCCTGCAGGCAATCCGGCAGGTTATGGTCCACGACCCAGGAATGATAGCGACCTACTTCCATCTCCTCTCCCAGGCCTTCAAAAAGCGGTTCATCTGTCACACAAAACCTGATCCTGGACGCCACCCCATGGAATACTTCCTGCAGATTAATGATCCTGCCTCCAAATACTTCCCCTATGGCCTGCTGCCCGAGACAAACCCCGAAGATGCTTTTTGTGGGGGCGTAGGTAGTGATGAGTTCTTTTAATATGCCGGCTTCATCTGGGATGCCGGGGCCGGGGGAAAGCAGGATCCTGTCAAAGGCATCTGCTTCTTCCAGGCTTATCTCGTTGTTCCTTCGTACAACTACCTCGCACCCCAGGTCTTCCAGGTAATGCACCAGGTTATATACAAAGGAGTCGTAATTATCTATTACCAGGACCCGTTGTCCGGCGAATTCCGGGTTATTTTGACCTTTTTCCATTATATTTCTTCTGCAATTTTAAGCGCTTTGGTAAGGGCGCCAAGTTTATTATATACTTCCTGTAGTTCGTTCTCTTCTTTTGATTCAGAAACGATTCCTGCCCCCGCCTGATAATGCAAGCGGTGGTTTTTGCTCAAAAAGGACCTGATGAGGATGGCATGGTTAAAATTTCCATCAAAATCCATGAAACCTATGGCGCCTCCGTAGAAATCCCGATTCACATTTTCGTACTTTTCAATGAGCTGCATGGCCATGTGTTTGGGTGCGCCGCTTAAGGTTCCGGCCGGGAAGGTATCAGCAACCATTTGCATGGTACTGGTATTAGTGTTCTTTTTCCCGGTCACCTTGCTCACGAGGTGGATAACGTGCGAGAAGAACTGCACTTCTTTATAGGTCTCCACTTTTACATCGCTGCCATGCCGGCTGAGGTCGTTTCTGGCAAGGTCTACCAGCATGACATGTTCGGCGTTTTCTTTTTCATCTGCTGCCAGGTCTTTTGCCAGCTCGGCATCCCTCGCGTCATTTCCGGTACGCTTAAAGGTGCCGGCAATAGGATGGATCTCCGCCTTCCCCCGGTTGACCACCAGCTGGGCTTCCGGGGAGCTGCCAAAGATCTTGAAATCCCCGTAATCAAAATAAAACAGGTAGGGGGAAGGATTGACGCTGCGCAAGGCCCGGTAAACATTGAACTCATCTCCCTTGAATGCCTGGGAGAACCTTCTGGATAGAACAAGCTGAAACACATCCCCGCGGTAACAGTGTTCCCGCGCTTTTCTCACGTTCTCGCGATAACCCTCATCGGTTTCATTAGACACGGGTTCGCCTTCCGCAGAGAAATGATAGGAAGCGAAATTTTTCACCCGAAGCAGTTGCTCGATCTCCTCCAGGTTGCTGTCTGTATTATAGCTGTGATCGAAAAGGTAAGCCTCATTATTAAAATGGTTGATCGCTATGATATTCTGGTAGATCCCGTAATAAATGTCGGGGATCTGAAGATCACCTGGTTTTTTGGTAACCTCGATATTCTCAAAATAGCGTACCCCGTCATAGGCGATGTAACCAAAGAGTCCTTTGTTTATGAACGGGAAACCCATATCCTCGGTCTCGAACTGTTTGGCGAAATGCTGAATGGCCTCGGGAATATTAAGTTGAGCCGTAATTTGCCTTTCTGTTCCTGAACCATCGGGGAAAATCTCCTCCAGCTTTTCGGCTTCTGCCTTGATAGATGCAATGGGATTGCAGCATATATAGGAAAAGCTGTTCTCACTGCCATGATAGTCGCTGCTTTCCAGGAGCAGACTGTTGGGATAGCGATCCCTTATCTTGAGGTAAAGACTGACCGGCGTAAAGGTGTCGGCGAGGAGTTTCTTATAAGTAGTACGCAGTTTATACATATCTGGTATTGGTTTTTGTTCAAAAAAAAAAGGCTTGTCGTGATTGACAAGCCTTGATGTATGATGAATACAGGAGGTGTTGCTCACGACGACCGACGTAAGTAGTTCCACCACCAGGTATTTGTTAATTGATTGTTCATAGAGGGACAAATATAGAAGAGAATTCTTTTAAAACAAATTTTAGCAGGTTCTTTTTGTAGCGATCTGTGGGCGCAACGGGAGAAGGGAACTATAGGATTCCTTATATTTGTAGGAGCGGGGTGGTCCCGTTAGAAGTAAAAGATATCGCAAAATAAAAAATACAATGAAAGAACTAACAAGAGAAGAGTGGAAAGAACAAATCACTAAAGACGAGGACGCGGTGCTTCTGGATGTCAGGACAGAAGAAGAAGTGGAGCAGGGGCATATTCCCGGGGCTTTAAACCTTGATATTTATAAAGGTCAGGAATTCGTTGAGGAACTGGAGAAGCTGGACAAATCAAAAAACTATTATGTGTACTGCAGATCGGGGGCCCGAAGTGCACAGGCGTGCACAGTGATGGACCAGATGGGTTTCAATAATACCTATAACTTGCTGGAAGGCTTTTCTAAGTGGGACGGAGAGAAGGAAACTCCTTAACATTTATTTAACATTTCCTACCTGCCCAAAAATTAACATTTTCCTAGCTGCTGATCCCTTACTGTACAAAGGATCGGCGGCTATTTTTTTGCCTAAATTTCTGCGTTTCAGGCGAACATCCTGATAATCTGTATGTTAATTTTAATGAAAAACTTTAAGGATTAAGTGTTAAAAAATTTCCCGGCTGCTGCTAATCGTTTAGATTGGTGAAATCTTTTAACATTAACCTTAAATTATTAATTATGAGAGTAAAAAACTCCTACAAATTTTTAGCAATTCTTTTTGCTTTTGCCGTAATCGCATCCTGTTCCAAAGATGAAGGAAACACGATGCAAACCCCTGAAGACCCAAACGCCCTGGATAATTTTTATGAGCCTATTCCCGGTCAATATATAGTAGTCTATCGTGACCAGACAAAAATGCAGGGAAGCCCTGACATGACCAAGCAGGCAGTCGAAAACAAGACGCGGGAGATCCTTTCCCAAAGCAATATAGACGGGGCAGAGATCCTCGGGATATACAGCAGCGCTCTTAATGGAGCTGCTTTAAAATTATCTGAAGATGCAGTTGCTGCCCTTCAAAAGAACAAGGAGATCGCTTATATGGAGCAGGACAGGATCGTTACCCTGGCACCTCCATGCGGGTCGAAGAACGGTGCCCCATGTGAAGATGATGGTACTGGTGGAGGAGATTCCAGTCAGGAAACTCCTTATGGGATCACGCGTGTAAATGGTGGAGTAGCTTATACAGGATCTGGCGTGGCATGGATCGTGGACACAGGGATCGACCTGGATCATGAAGATCTAAATGTGGATGCCTCCAGAGGTTTCAATGCCTTTACCAGCGGGAGAGACGCCAAGTCTCTGGATGACGGTAATGGACACGGGTCACATGTAGCAGGAACCGTTGCTGCACTGGACAACACAGTAGGTGTAATTGGAGTTGCCGCAGGCGCTACGGTTATTCCTGTGAAGGTGCTTGACAGCAGGGGAAGTGGATCTTACTCCGGCGTAATCGCAGGTGTTGACCATGTCGCTGCCAATGGCAGCAGTGGGGATGTCGCTAATCTAAGTCTTGGAGGTCCTGTTTCCCAGGCTCTTGATGATGCTGTTGTAGCAGCCGGTTCTAACGGAATAAAAATGGTCCTTGCTGCCGGGAATGACAGTGATGATGCTAATAACTATTCTCCGGCCAGAGCCAATGGAACGAATGTTTATACCATTTCTGCCATGGACATCAACGATGACTTCGCCTATTTCTCTAACTACGGAAATCCACCGGTTGACTTTTGTGCTCCCGGTGTGAGCATCAAATCCACCTGGAAAGATGGAGGGTATAATACCATTAGCGGAACCTCCATGGCTGCCCCTCATGCTGCGGGTGTCCTTCTGTTAGGTAATGCTTCTACAGACGGAACTGTAAATGCTGATCCTGATGGGGATGCTGATGCCATTATCGTTCACTAGAATTAGCCTTACATACTGATCAAGAAAGCACCAGAAATGGTGCTTTTTTTATTTGTTGTTCTTTTTCAGGAAAGACCTTATTCTCTTTAAAAACAAGTAAATGTACGATTAATCCCCATTAACTCATTATTTGTAGTCCTCCTGAAGGGACGGGAAAACACCATTCCTGCTGATTCCTGACCACACTCTTTGTTATGTCTACTTTACGATCGAGCAGATCACGGAATATTCTGATCTCTTAAGCGATCTTTCTCTAAGAGGCCATGGAAAATACAGACAGGAGATGAAGAGCGATACCCGGGTTAAAACCTAATATTTTAGGAAATCGGGAATTTCAATTCCTATAACAGTTGATCTGTTATGGTTATAGTAAAAAACAGGGGTTGTTAACAGGAAAAAATGAAATACTAACAGTCTTGACTTAATTTTAACTTTCTGGTTTAGTGATGTTTAACATTGAATTGTTACTTTTAAGTGTGATTAGGAAACAAATTGTTAAAGCTTTTTAATCCGAATTTTTACTTCAAGCTTTAACACGGGATGAATTATGTGGGACCATACATGGGATTCACGCGGCGGAGCCATTCCAATCACCCTCCCAAAAATTTTGGTCAACGCCGGATCCAATGCACTAATTGATATAATGTATGACAGTAATTCCACATCCCTTTAAACAGTATCGCACCTGTGCTACTGGATTCTCCCCAACAACCCCTACATTTTTATAAACGTCTTCTCCCCCAGAGGCACTAACCACCGGAAAAAGTGATTTTCCGGTAGGGACGACTGCTGTTTTTATTGAACGAAGTAAAATATCTGCTACCAGCAACCCCGGCTTTTTGGGCAGAAAAAAAAGTAACTTATGTGGTATGTGATCTATACGAAACCCAAAGCTGAAAAAAGAGTTGCCGACGGTCTGGAGAAAATTAGCGTGGAGGTATATTGCCCGGTAATTTCCGAAGTACGCCAATGGAGCGACCGAAAAAAGAAGGTGAGCGTTCCCTTATTCACTTCTTATGTCTTTGTGCGTTTAAAGGAAAAAGAAAGGCATAAGATCTTCGCGGTTCCCGGGGTGGTAAAATATCTCTACTGGCTGGGACGTCCCGCCCTGGTAAGAGAGGCGGAGATCGATACGATCAGGCAGTGGTTGTGTGAAGAGAAGGTGGAAGATGTGCAGGTAGAAATGCTTTCCCCCGGCGATAAAGTCCTTATCAGGTCGGGTGTGCTGAAAGACCAGGAGGCCATTATAAGGGAA
>JBEPWW010000164.1:0-6212 GCA_041642215.1 Salinimicrobium sp.
CAATTTTTGCAAAAGCGATAAGTTCTTTTTTTGGAGGGGTAATGCTTCTAACTTTATCATGAATATACAGCTGCACTACTTCCTTACCTGCGAATTTCCCGGTGTTGGTGACCGTTGTACTAATAATAATACTGTCGCCGGTCCTCAGCGTTTCATTACTGGCTTTAATTGCAGAATACTCGAAACTGGTATAACTTAATCCGTAGCCAAACGGCAATAGTGGAGAATTGGGCACATCAAGATAGTTCGATCTGAATTTTTCGAACTCCTCTGTGGCCTGTGGTCGTCCTGTGGTTCTTTCCCCGTAATACACCGGGATCTGCCCCACATTTCTCGGCCAGCTCATCGTGAGCTTCCCGGAAGGATTCACATCTCCAAAGACCACATCGGCAATGGCGTTCCCGGCTTCTATCCCGGGATGCCATACCTGTAGGATACTTACCGGCAATTCCATTTCTTCGGAAATGTCCAGTGGTCGGCCACTCATCAATACCAGCACTACCGGTTTATTAGTAGCCGCAAGCTCCCTGATCAGTCTTTTCTGACTTTCAGGAATCTGAATGTTGGTACGGTTTGCAGATTCCCCGCTCATTTCACTGGCTTCTCCCACTACGGCTACAATAACATCTGAAGCTTTGGCTACTTTTAATGCTTCTTTTAGCAATTGATCGGGGGATTCCTCTGAAATCTCGATCCTGGGTCCAAACACATTTACTTTTTTAGCAAAGGCGGTATCATTGCTTATGTTAGCTCCCTTTGCATAGGTGACCTGTGCATTTGGTGCCACATTCCTGAAGCCTTCGAGTACCGGAATGGAAATCTGCTGATCTCCGGTTGGGGCCCAGGTGCCCAGCATATTGTTCTTATCGTTTGCCAAAGGACCAATAAGAGCGATCTTTGCGGTTTTTTTAATCGGAAGGTTATTACCTTGTTTTTTCAACAAAATAAAGGATTCTGTGGCTGCACGGCGGGCGAGCTGCCTGTTTTCCTGGGTTAGAATATCTTTTTCGGGCCTGCTGGTATCCGAATAACGGTAAGGATCATCAAGAAGCCCCAGTTTATGTTTGGCCTCCAGGATCCTGCGGGCTGCCGTGGTAATTTGCTCCTCGGTCACTTTTCCTTCTTCGACAGATTTCTTAAGCGTGGTGAGGAAGCCTTCTCCCACCATGTCCATGTCGAGACCTGCTTTTAAAGCCATGGCTGATACATCCTGAAGATCTCCCATTCCGTGATCCACCATTTCATTTACCGAAGTATAATCTGAAACCACAAAGCCATCAAAGTTCCAACGCTCCCGAAGTACATCGGTGAGCAACCATTTGTTTCCTGTCGCAGGAATTCCATCAACATCATTAAAAGCGGTCATTACACTCCCTACTCCGGCTTCAATCGCAGCTTTAAAAGGAGGGAAATATTCATTGAACATCATATTACGGCTCATATCTACCCGGTTATAATCCCGGCCCCCTTCAGCAGCACCATACAGTGCGAAATGTTTAACGGTCGCCATCATGGTGTTTGGAGCGGTTAGGTCATCCTGTTGGTAACCTTCAACCATGGCCTTTGCTACCTGAGATCCAAGGTAGGCATCTTCCCCTGCGCCCTCGGCGACCCTTCCCCATCGGGGATCACGGGAAATATCCACCATGGGAGAGAAATTCCAGTTGATCCCATCGGCTGTGGCTTCCTTAGCCGCTACTTTGGCTGTCTCTTTAATGAGCTCCATATCCCAGCTGGACGAAAGCCCTAAAGGAATAGGAACAGTGGACTTATAGCCGTGAATAACATCAGACCCTATGAGCAAAGGAATCCCCAATCTGGAATTTTTAACCGCCAGCTCCTGGGCCTGTCTTACTCTATCTGGGCTGGAAACTCCAAAAATACCTCCCACGTTTCCGGCTTTAATCTTGGCTTCCACGTCTTCACTCACCACAGATCCCGTAGCCACTCCGCCACCGGGGGTTAACAGGTTAAGCTGGCCTATTTTCTCTTCCAGGGTCATTTTCTCCAACAGGTCTTCCACCTGCGGGATTCGTTCCTGTGCCTGAAGACAGGATAGTCCTATAAAAAACAGGAATGCGACTGACAGATTAAAATTTCTCATTATGTATATTCTTTAAAAATTGATAATTTGCTTTACTCTATTTCACTTCCTGAATCTCAGTTTTTTCTGAGATCCCATTTTCATTAAATGCTTCAATACTGAAGTAATATTTCGTATCACGATCCAGGTTGCGCATGAAATGCACATTTTCATCATAAATTAACCAGGACTGGTATAACTTGTCCGGCGCGATACCCCAGCGGATGTTGTAACCCTGGGCGCCTTTTACCGATTCCCACTTAAAGGAAGCGTCTCTTCTGTCTTCCTGGCGGGATACGGTAAATCCTTGTACCTTTCCGGGTTTTTGACCCAGGCCTTTTCCAAATACCCTTATTTCAGACAGTGCCAGGTTATTCCCGGGAACTTCTACATTGTTATAACGTACGTATTTTCCTTTTACAGGTTGGTTTAGCGTGATGTATGCATTGGGTGCATCTTCAAAACTGTTACTTCTGTCTACAACCGTTTTCCATTCTTTTCCATCTTCTGAAACTTCCAGTGTAAACCGGTGTCGTAAGCCTTCCACACGGGTGTATATTTCTGAATCCTGGTCATGAAAATTCAGTTGGAAAGCATAGATATTTCCGGGAGCGAGCATTTCGATCTCCACCCATTGATCATCGTCATTGGCTTGAGCAACCCAGAAGGATTTCGGGCTTTCATCGGTTAATAATTTGGTGATGATCTCACCTTTGTTGTTTCTTTCCAGGGGCATTTCTGTAATTTCAATTTCCGCATCGTTAGAAGTACTTTTTCTCACCTGCATCTGGGAGGAGGAAACTGTGGTATTCCCTTTATAAGATAACAACATCCAGCCGGTATGAAGACCCGCTTTAGTTGGATGATGGGGGCCAAACAGAGGATAATCCCCGTAGCTGGTGTTTGAATACATTAAACCATCTTCATCAAAATAAGTAGGGAACATGGCCAGCCGGCGTTCCCACTGGGAGTTGGAGGAGAAAGCTACCGTGGCAAAATGCCAGTACTGCCCATTGGTTTGTTGCACTGTGATACCATGACCGGCACCGGTGGCAAAACCACCCGGTTTAAAGCTGTAGGGATTGTTCTTCATGTATTCAAATGGACCCAGGGGCGTTTCGCCTATGTAAGCCCCATCTGCATAAACATTGAACTGGGTGCCGGGTGCCGCATACTGCAAATAGTATTTGCCATTGTGCTTGGTCATGGAGGCGCCTTCCATATAACCTTCCTTTAAGGTTGGATGGTAATTATTTTCACCAAAGCGTTCCCAACCGTGTTCTTCTTCCACCAGGTTGAATAATTCCTTTTCTACCCCGGTTTCAAGAAAACGGTCATCTTTATCCAACATCTTTACCTGAAGGGGATGTACATTCGACGAGCCCCAGTAGAGATAGGTTTTCCCGTCATCATCGATAAACAATTCTGAATCCTGAATATTATGTGAAATGGAAGCAGTTGGTGTCCATTCCCCCTTTTTCGGGTCATCGGTGTAAAGAATGCTCCCATAACCTGCGGGATCTCCCGCAAAGTACACCAGGGAATCCTTATAATTGAAAGCGGTGGGTGCATTAGATCCTTCGAAATACCACTGCTTGGGTTTAATGAATTCCCAATTGACCAGATCTTTGGAATGCCAGTAGCCAAAAGAGCGGGTCACAAACATGTAATATTCCCCGCGATACTCGATTACCGCAGGATCTGCACCGGAACGGTAGGAAATATTATTAGCTGAGTTATAGACCATATAGGTATAATCAATGTCCAGCGGGTTTATATATGTCTCCGGAATCACTTCCTGTGAGGATATGCTTAGGCTAAATAGTATAACTGCTGAGGTGAGTATATGGTTAAGACTTTTCATTTCTTTTTATCTTCATTGCGTTATCTTGTATCTCTTAAATATCTGGTCATTCCTTATATGAGAGAATAACCAGGGTAGCAGGTAGGGCTCTGCCAGGGCCGAATCCCAGCTGTTGTGATTGTCGTTGGGGTACAGAGACAATTTTGCGTTGCCTCCATAATGATTGATCATGCGTGCCATTTCTTTTGAAAGTGAAGGGGGCACGATATCATCTTTTTCCCCATGAAAGATCCAGATGTTGAGTCCTTCGGGGAAATCTTCGGTTATGGCAGGATCTGCCCCGCCGCAGATAGCAAAGGCTGCCGCGAACATTTCCGGTTTGTGGTAGATAAGTTCATAGGTTCCCATACCCCCCATTGAAAGTCCGCCCACGTATATCCTGTTGTTATCCACGAATTTTTCCGCAGAAACAGAATTCAGAAGGGCCATAACCAACTGTAGGGATGTTGTCGGCCCTTCCTCCTTCATAAAATCAAATTCAAATGGCTTCACCTCCCGGTTTATCTCGACCCTGGCCCAGTAATCTTCTTGAGGGGCCTGGGGGAAAATGACAATCGCAGGAAATTTTTCCCGGACCTCTTCCTGTAAAAAAAGATCACTGCCGTGGGTCAACTGGGCTTCGTTATCATGACCACGTTCCCCGGCGCCATGCAGGAAGAGCACCAGGGGATATTGCCTGCCTTTGTCAAAATCTTTGGGATAGAGTATCCTGTAGTTGAGGGTATCGTTATTCTGAACGAATTTTTCGGGCCTGAATTCCTCCCGCGACTGTGCCCCTGCTGAAAAAGGCAGCATTAGGAGGACATAAAGCAAAGCCAAAATCAAATACAGAAGCCTCATCTTAAATTGTTTCATCGTTTAATATTCAAAACCCAGTTTATCCAGTCCGTCCCGGACTTCAGGGGCGTTCATAAAGAGGTCCCAGATCAATCCGGATCGGTAATTTTCGATCATGACCACCATCGGCCCCTGGTCGATCGCGAGATATTGAGGTGCCACCCATTCTTCCCCTTCCAGGCTAAAAGCGTCATAGAATCCTGCAGGACCCCATAAAAGATCATTCAAATCTGTATAAAAATACCGCATGGCCCTGAGGGATTTTTCCGGGGTGTAAGGGATTGAACTTATAGCAGCAGTGGGGGAAACCACCCCGCGGTCTTCATCGGGAGAATGCGCCGTGTAACCAATCCCGCCATTTTCTCTTCGGGTATAGCTGGCAGTGAGTCCCCAGGAATTTGGACCGTAGGTCTCGAAATTATTTGGATTTTCCTGAGCATATTCATAATTGATCAGGGTATGGTTCACGTTGAGGTCCCAGTAATTCGCGTATTTATCTGAAAGTCCTTTAGGATTTAAACCCAGGTAGGAGTAGTGTGCCCAAAAAAGTGGTCCACCTTTATCACCACGGGTGTTGTGCTTTAGAATTAAAGGAAGGCCATAGGATTCCACATCTGTAGTAATATCCCCGCTGCGGGCCCATCCTTTATGGTAAGCATCGGCATCAATGGCATGATCTGGAGAGGAGGCTGCCAACACATAGGTGATCAAACATTCATTGTAGCCTTCGATCATGAAATCCATTTCCCATTCATAATCAGGGGACCAGTGCCAGTAGATCCCGTCTTTGTTATTGGTGTACCATTCCCATTCGATCCCTTTCCACAAATCATCATATTTTTGGGCGACCGCTTTTTCTTCTTCGGAACCGTCTTTAAGATATTCCCTAACAACCAGGAATCCCTGAGCCAAAAAGGAGGTTTCCACGATGTCACCGCCGTTGTCCTTTCTCCCGAAAGCCTGGGTTTCTCCGGTTTCCCCGTTGATCCAGTGCGGCCACGCGCCATGAAACCTGGTGGTGTTATTAAGGAATTCAGCGATCTTATCCAGTCTTGCCACTGCGGAATCACGGGGGATAAAATCTCTTTCCATTCCGGTGACAATGGCCATTAATCCGAATCCGCTTCCTCCCGTCGTTACGACATGAGCATCATCTTTTGGGTAATTCCCAGCGGGATGAAAGCGCTCGCGAGCCATGCCGGAATTAGGTTCGGCATAATCCCAGAAATATTTAAGGGTTTGCTTTTGTACGGTATCTAAAAGTGCTTCTTCAGAGATCTCCTGTTCCAGGCCTTCCTCCTTTGATAAAGCAACAGCATTGTTTTCCTGTTTGCAGCTTACCAGAAGGCTTATTGAAAATATAAAAAATGTGTAAATCAGTTTTTTCATTGTGTAGATTTGTAATAATTCTTTAATAGGTGAAGCCGA
>JBEPWW010000165.1:0-6130 GCA_041642215.1 Salinimicrobium sp.
TGCGTGGATCGGTCACCGAAGGCCCCATCGCATTCCGCGTGGTGCTGGCCACATAACGCACTACAGAATAACGCACATCCTCAGGACTAAAATCGGGATCTTCCTCTTTGGTTGGAGGATCCTTTGCGATCACGGCATTTTTGAAACCTGCAGCCTCAAAGGCCACGTTCCAGTCCTCTATTCCCTGTTTAAAGTAGGGTCTCCACTTCTCGGGCGTGGCAGGATCCAGGTACCAGACGATTGGCTTCACCGGCTCTACCAGCTCTCCCCTCTTATAAGCTTCAATATCTTTGGGAACGAGTTTCCAGCGGTTGATGATCCTGTAATCATCACTCTTCAACTCGTCTGAATCATAGTTATATTTTCTGGTAGTGAACCAACCTACGCGATGGTCGGCCAGACGCGACTGCATTTTCTCTTCCGGAAGAAGGATCATAGACTGGTTCATCATCATGCTAATGGTTCCCGCCTGGTCTCTTTCAGGCGGCTCCTCGGCTTCATAGGTCATCACGTGCTTCACCTCGATATTTTCAGGAAAAGAACTGGCCGAAGTGATATATGTGCGGGATTTATCCAGCTTCTTCACTTTATAGCGCTTTTTGAGCGAAGGGGAAACCCCATTAATAGCTGCTACTTCTTCTTTAAAGAGGTTGCTCACCTCGATCACTGCAGAAGTCTTATCCTCGTTCCAGGCCGCGATCTTTGAACTGAAGAGTATGGGAAAGAAATTGTTAGCGGCAACCGACTGGTATATCGGTGAAGCTTCATCGCTTTCATTCCTGAAGCTAATCACTTTCATATCGATGTGACTGCCTCTTCTTGACCAGCGGACTACCTGCTCGTTGGCCTTGGAACCGGCATTTACATAGCCGCCACCAAAGCCTGCAGGCACACCGGCGATACGGCTCACCAGGAGCATGTCTTTTTCCAGCATGTCCAGCGGAATTTCAAAATAGAGCTTATCGCCTACAAAATGGGTGGTAAAAAGTCCTTCATCGCTCTTCGCGGAAACAGGGATCACCTCGCGATAAGGCCTGGTATCATCCTGAGGTTTTTTCTGGGCCGGGGCTGTACCGGTTGGTGCCGGCACTCCTTTTTGCGTCTGGCAGCTTACGCCAACCGCCAAAAGCAGCCCGTACATCGGTAATTTTTTTATCATGGGTTCTTGAGATTTTAAAGTTCCCAAGATAACAAAACAGATGTGAAACCAGGAAATACAGCGGTATGGTTTAACAAAGTCACAAGGGTTGTTATTTCTGTACGCTGCTAAGGAAAAATGCCTCCATATATTGTGAAAAAACAAAAAGGATCCAAATTCCAGGGAATATACCGCACATCTTAAATTGTCTCACCCTTCAAGGGAAGGACCCCCCATTAAATTGAGCAGATCATTCCATAGAAAGGTCCGGGAAACGACAGGTGCCTACTCCCTGGAAAAAGCATCATCCTGGAACAACACCTCCTTAAAAGAGACTTCATCTGCTGCAAGTACCATTGCCGTAGTGGGCAATGGGGCAATAACATCCTGCATTTTTTTGTAATACTGCATAAAATTCTCATCGGGTATGGCCAGTCCCAGTAACACTAAATCGGCATCCTTCGAAGAATTATGCAACACCTCCTCAAAAGAGCGACCTCCTGATATGATCATTTCGAGTTTGGTATCTAATCGTAACTTACTAATGATCCCAGATAAATTTCGTTTTGCATCATTTGCCGAAATTTCGCTATCCACCATCATTTTGACCGTGACCTTCGCGTCCCGCCATGTCCTGCTTCCTTTTAACAGGTGTCCCAGGATCAAAAGAAGTGCTCCATTGCCTTTGACCCCACCCCACCAGATATCAATTTGGTCCCGGGCCCCATAGCCATTTTTTTCATCATTGGCTATAATGACCACATTGCGATTAAGCTCATGGAAATGGGTGATCATTTCGGCATACTTCTGCCGGTTTACCTCACTTTCACTGTCTCCCAAAATTATGGTATTCGGTGTCAGGGTACCCAGTCCGTAATATTTAATAAATTCATTGATCCCCCGGTAGGCATCAGGTGCCGAAATAACACTGGCAAATCCGGAGGTATTATGTCTCTCTAAAAACCCCTGAATATTATCTTCTATTTTTTTACGGCGGTCCGGACTAATAGGTCTACCGGTAAGAACGGTCGCCACCGTTAAGATTCCCCGATCATGGCTGATCGCCGAAGCAAAATCAATAAGATGCCAGCGGTTGGCAGGAGCCCCTGAAAGGATTAAGGGATTAGGTCTCCAGGTTTTAGCCTCACTTCCTTTCCTGAGGTTTAAGAGACCTATACGTACCAGTCTCATCCAAATTCCCATTCGCACATCACCCCAGGCGGTTACCATCCTGCGTTTTTGCAGCCATAAAAAAATAACAATGACCACGATAAAAGCCACAACAGTAGCCAGCGCGTTGATGAGAAACATGACAACTATACAGCCTATGGTCCCTAGCAGGGAAAAGATCCAGTGTACCTTAAATTTTGGTCTGAAGGATGGTATATCCAGCATTTTCTGTAAGCCCGCCGCAGCATTTAAGACTCCATAGGTAGTTAAAAAGAACATGGTTAGTACGGGAGCGATAATGTTGAGGTTGCCAAAGAAAACCGCGATGAGGGCAAGTCCAAGAGTGAAAAGGGTAGCGCTGCGTGGAGAGTCATCATCTCCTGAACCTTTTCCCAGCCAGGGCGGCAGGACCCGATCTCTTGCCAGGGCCTGGAGCACACGTGGAGCACCCAAAACACTTCCTACCGCACTGGAAAGGGTAGCACCCCAAACCCCGATCAAAATAGCATCTCCCCAATAGGAGATCCTTCGCATGATCAATGGATCTTCAATAAGACTAATGGCATCTGCGCGATTAGCCAGTATGATGGGTAAAATCATATAGATGAGATATCCCACACCAACAGCCGCAAAAGTTCCTTTGGGAATAGATCTCCCGGGATCCTTAAGGTCCCCAGACATATTTACCCCGGCCATGATCCCGGTAACAGCAGGGAAAAAGACCGCGAAAACGATCCAGAAACTTTCTGAATTTCGATCTGCCGCACCCCACATCTCAATACTGGTTTCTTCTATGGGGCTACCTAAAAACAGGGATAATAATGACAGTACGATCCCAAACATGATAAAATACTGGGCCCGAATAGCGATCCTGGCTGAGATCATGGCGAGAACAGCTACTCCTATCGTGGTAAGCAAACCTACTGTTTTAAAGTCTAAAGACGGGAATACACTTACCAGACTTTCTGCGAACCCCACAGTATAAAGGGCCACCGAAAGGGCTAATGCAATGAATAAAGGAATTCCAACAGCTCCCCCCACTTCGATCCCCAGGGAGCGGCTTATCATAAAATAGGCCCCTCCTCCTTTTACCCGCTGATCTGTAGCGATAGCTGCAACAGATAAAGCTGTCAAAAAAGTAATGGAAACGGATATAGTAACGATAAGAAGGGTACCGATAAGCCCCACATTCCCAACTACCCAGCCAAACCGCAGGTACATGATGACACCTAGGATGGTAAGAATGGAAGGGGTGAAAACCCCTCCAAAAGTGCCTAATCCGCTCTTTTTGGAGGCGTTCATACTTGCCTTCCCCGGTGGTTTTTTTTTAAAAGAATTATTCATTCCCGGTCCTTAGAGATCTGCACAGTTCATTAGCCATATTGGTTCTGGAGATTGAATATAAGCATTAAATCAGGAAGATTACCTGCTGTACTCAAAGGTTTTTTGATGATCCACCTCTTGTTTCTATGCCTCACCTGTTAGCAACACCCTTACTTTCCGGGGCTTCATATAATTGGCTTTATTCCTTTTTAGAGATTCACAAGAGCAAGACCATCAAATAAATCACAGACCAAAATTGTGAAACCCACCTGAACAGAGTTCGGGTGGGATTAATTGTAACCTGTTGGCAGGAGTGATCACGACCTGTTATACAGGCAATCCACAACGGATAAAATAGAATTTTCCCCCTGATTTTGAACTCGTTTTTGCCCAATTGTTTTGTCGAAATCGTAGTCATCCCTGGATTTCTGTTGTTGTTGGGGCATGCCTTGCCCCAACAATAACAGAAATATTATTATCCAATGCTCGACCAGACTATTTAATAATATATCCTTCCCCGGTCTACTTTATCCTCGAACTTTCTATTACCACATCGGCCGTGGCCCAGCTGTTCCTGAGTTCCTCTTCCATTTGCTGCACTTTCTCCCGGTCCTGCAATTTTTGATACGCCAGTTTTAACCCGTGCTGTGCCCAGCCGTTTCTAGGCAGGATCTGCAGGTCTTCCTTAAAGGTCTTTACCGCATCTTCATATTCCCCGGCTTCTATTTGTACCGCCCCCAGGGTGTGTCGTACTGAAAAGAACCAGTCCGGCGGCTCCTGAAAATTGAGTCCGTCTTCGAGGGCTACAGCCTCTTTAAGCAACGAAATGCTTTGGTCAAACTTTCCTTCAGAAGCCAGGAGCTCTCCTCTCAAAACCTTCCGCGCGATATCCACTATGGTCTCCATGGAATTGATCTCCCAAATGGTCATCTCCTTCAGGCGTTCATCCTTTGCCAGCGTCTCCAGCTTCCGGAGCTCGATTTTTGCCTTTGACAGGTCTTTTTTTCCGAGGTAGGCCATTCCCCGGGCGTAACGCGCAATGGCTTCAGGATACAACAGCGTATCCTGCCTTTCCCTTTCCAGGATCCTGTCCCATTCCCCGAACTTCACCTCTACAAAATAAGGAATCATATAAAAATGCTGCAGAGTAGACCAGCCAGGTTCCTTCATGATATCGGGGTGAATACGCTCCGCCAGTTTATCGGCTCCCATGAGAGCCCAGTTGCTGTTCCCCTCCAGGGTCGCGGTTGCCGCGAGAAAGTGATAATTGTGCGGGTAATATACCAGCGGATAGGCACCCTGGGCATGACAGGCGGTCACATAGGCACTGTCAACCTCAACAGCCCTTAAATTGGCAAGGCTGCCCTTGTGGTAATCCCCCGTCTGTATATAGGTGTGCGAGGGCATATGGATAAGATGTCCCGCGCCTGGCACGAGTCCGTCGTCGAACTTTTTAGCACTGCCAAGGGCCCTTTCGGGGGTTTTGGAAGCTTCGGTGGCGTGGATATAAAAATGGTGCGCCCCGGGATGATCGGGATAATCTTTCATTACTCTCTCCAGTAAAGTGATCACTGCAGGAGTCCATTCTTTGGGCTCCTTGTTCTTGTTGTAGAGATCCCACGGGTACAAGTCCATGACCGATTCGGCATAGAGCGCGGCGATCTCGGGATCCCCGTCGTACTTTTCATAAAGTTCCTTCATGGCCGCAGAATACGCCAGATCCAGATCCCGTCGGTCTTCCACGGGTTCGGGCACATAACGGTGGGAAAGGGCATTGATCAGTGCTTTTTCCTTTTCGGTGGCATTGCCGGAAACCTCAACCGCCTTTTGTACAGCTTCATAAGCCCGCTCGTAATTACCGGGATCCATTCCGGCATTATAGTTTGGACCCAGGACAAGCGCGTAACCCCAGTAGCACATGGCACATTCGGGATCCAGTTTAGCGGCATAATAAAAAGATCTCGCCGCTTCAGCATGGTTAAACCCGTAGGACAGTACCAGGCCCTGATCAAAATATTTCTGGACTTCAGGATCATCGGTGCTAATTGGGTAATGCAGCACGTCCAGCCCGTCAATAAGGGGCGCGATATTATCTTCCTGGTACCACTCGATATCCACGGTTGGCGGTGGGCAGCCATAAGACGCGCTCACGACCGGCTCATTCCTTTCCTCCTGTTGCACGGGATCTGCGTTCTTACAGGAGAACACGGCAACCGCCAACAGCATCATTAAAAATTTCATCCTTTTCATAATTCCTCTTCATTTCGTTCATCCCTATAATTTAACTTAAATACCTGATTTACAATAATCAATATCGGATTTTATTCCATTTTGAAGAATAAACTCACAGGATTAAAAGCATCAGTGAGATATTATAAAACCCGCCTGATCGGAATGTCCAGACGGGTTACAGTTTGATTATTTAAATAGCTTTTTCAGGCAGCCTCTTACATACCGGGGCTTAAGACTTTATTCTGCTCTTAAAATGCTAAAGGTATC
>JBEPWW010000166.1:0-6096 GCA_041642215.1 Salinimicrobium sp.
TCCAGGGAACTGAAGACGGTAGAAGGATTTCTCCGGGACCAGGAGGATACTTTCCTGATCGATGAACCGGCAAAACAGATCACCTATAAAAAGAAGATTTTCCCATTAGAATCTTCCGATATTATCAGGACCAGGACAGACCTTTTTCTAAAAGCAGATCATTTTTCCATGATCTTTGGCCTGCAAAATGAATTCAGCTCCCGTAACCTGGCAGCTACCCTGGTGTCGGATTTTGAACTTCCTGCCGTGAAATTGGCCAAACGGAAGCAAATGCGGGAGAACCTGAGAAGGATACATGGGAAATTTGCGGCAGATACTACCCTTGCCAGGGACAGGCCCCTGCTGCATTTTGGCGCTGCGGCATGGAATGTCAACACCACCCAGTGTACAGATGGGCTTTACTATAACCGCCTGGGGCTTGGAGTAGGAGGCTTGCTGGCAGGAGGGGAATTCACGGGCAATATCAATTACAACTCCGGCATGGAATTCACTTCCCGAAACCTGTTCTACCAGTGGAGGCATGTGAATAATCAAAATGAATTATTTCGACAATTTACTGTGGGTAAAATTGCTTCCCGTTCTATTTCTTCCCTCTTTCATCCCGTGGTAGGAATGCAGGTAACGAATGCCCCTACCTTTGTAAAACGATCTTTTGGCACCTACACCCTCAGTGACCATACCAATCCTGACTGGACGGTGGAGCTTTATATCAACAATATCCTGGTAGATTACACCCGGGCAGATGCCTCGGGCTTCTTTTCGTTTGATGTCCCCCTCACTTATGGAAGGACCGATGTGAGCCTGCGATATTACGGCCCCTGGGGGGAAGAAGAAGTGTCCAACAGATATTTCAACATTCCGTTCAACTTCCTGTCACCCGGCGAATTCCAGTATACGGTGAGCTCGGGAGTGGTAGAGGATGGAAGCAATACTCCCTATTTTCAGGGGAGGGCAGATTATGGTCTCACGAACCGAATCACTATTGGAGGCGGGGTGGAATATCTCTCATCCCTGGGAGAAGATCCTTTTATCCCTTTTTTAAATACCTCTGTACGTCTACCTGCCAATATGTTAGTATCTGCTGAATATATGCATGAGGTAGGCTACAAAGGGAATTTTAGTTATATGTCTCCTTCCAATCTTCGGCTGGACCTTTCCTATAAAAAGTTTGAAGAAGAACAGAAAGCGGTTCGCTTCAGCTTTCTTGAAGAGCGAAGGGCCACCCTAACCTTTCCTTTACAGGTAGGAGGTTTCACCGGAACCTCCAGGTTGAATTTTCAACAGAATGTCCTTAAGAATAATTCCTATACCCATCTTGAATGGTTATTATCGGGAAGTGTATGGGGACTACGGGCCAATTTGACCAATACGGCATTCATCAATCAATTTAGCGATCCCCTGGTGTACAGCAGATTCTCCACTGCGATTCGACTGCCGTGGAATTTCGTATTCTCTCCCAGGGTGGAGTACAAGCACCTGCGGGATGGTTTGACCTCTATTGAAGGGGAAGTGAGAAAACGCTTTTTTAAAATGATGAATTTTCAGGCTTCTTATTCCTACAATTTTCGATTTGATCAGTACTTCATTAATGTGGGTCTCAATTTTGATCTCGGCTTCACAAGAGTGGGCATGAACAGCAGTACCAATAGAAGGTACTCCTCGTTGGCGCAATCTGCAGGCGGCAGCATTATGTTTGAACCCCATGACCAATCCTGGGCATTTGATCACCGGCCAATGATAGGCAGGGGCAGCATTAAATTCCAGCCTTTCCTGGATGAGAATGGAAACGGATTAAAAGATCAGGACGAATCAGCCATAGAAGGGGTGAGCGTTCACATCCACGGCGGGGGAATGCGGGAGCAAATACCTGGTGGCACAACCCTGTTTAGGGGGCTCGAACCTTATATTTCTTATTATTTTACCCTTGATACCCGAAACCTGAAAAATATTGCCTGGCAGGTAGACCATGAAAGTATGGAGGTCTTCATCAACCCCAACCAGATGAAGTTGATTGAGGTTCCGGTTAAGGTAGTAGGCGAGGTAGCCGGCTTCGTCAACCTGGGGGCAGGCGGTATTGGAGGGATAAAGGTCAACATCTTTGACGCCGAAGAAAAGCTCGTGAAAAAAATGCTT
Source organism: Salinimicrobium sp. (assembly GCA_041642215.1). Classification (GTDB taxonomy): domain Bacteria; phylum Bacteroidota; class Bacteroidia; order Flavobacteriales; family Flavobacteriaceae; genus Salinimicrobium. The sequence goes on from JBEPWW010000166.1 coordinate 2,134, forward strand.
TCTGAATCAGACGGCTACTTCAGCTATATGGGATTTAAGTCGGGAGCATATACCGCGCGGGTGGATGAAGCGCAGCTGGAAAAGCTGGGCATGACGGTCAACGGGAATTTCCCATTCAGTATCCATAACACCCGGGAGGGGGATTACGTGGATAACCTGGAGTTTATCCTGGCAGAAACCGAAGAACTTCAGCCTGCAGCAGAGAAGATTGCTTCGGAAGGCCGGCAAAAATTAGAAGATCTTCGGGAAGAGGAAGCATTTTCTGAAGCGACAGGAATTACTTCCGCCCTGGCTGAAGATGAAAAAGTAATTGCTGAAGGGGCTTCAGAAGAGGAAGAGCCTTCCGAAGCCATTGAAAATACTTCTGCCTTACCCGAAGAGGCACGGGAGAAAGTTACTGCCGAAGAAGTTTCCGAAGATGCGTCCGAAGAAAGGCCGGGAATCGTTCAGGAAAAGATCAGGAAGCGGCGGGAAGGCCTAATCTATAAGGTGCAGTTCCTTAGCTCAAAAGACCCCCTTTCTATAGGGGAGGAAGCCTTAAAAGGGCTGCGACAGGTGGAGCGGGAAAATACGCCTGAAGGTTATCATTACCTGTATGGTAAAACCCGCCTCCCCGGGGAGGCTGCGAGGCTTCAAAACGAGCTGAGAAGAAGCGGGTTTAAAGGTGCCTATGTGGCGCATTATTACAATGGGCAACGCATCTCTGCAGAGGAAGCTGTGAGAATACGAAATGCAGATATGCAGGGGACCTCTCAACCGGCACCTGAAATTGCTGAAGACCTTCAGAAACCGCAAAATCTGCCTCTAGAAAAGGAACCAGACGGCCTGAAGTTTAAAGTGCAGATAGCGGCTTCAAAGCTGCGACTCGAACCTGCCCACCCCCGGCTGATGGGAGTGCAGGGAGTAGAGGAGTACCGGCATGAGGGAATGTATAAATATGCGCTGGGGAATTTTAGGTCTTTCGGGGAGGCAAATCAGTTCAAAAATGTGCTGAGGTTACAGGGCATAACAGATGCCTTTGTGGTGCCTTTCCAGGATAATAAACGAATGGAACGGGGGCAGGCGAGAGGCTATATTTACTTCAGGGATTCCTCTATAAAGGGAATAGGGGGAATTTCCCTGCAAATTTTCGATGCGGCCGAAAAATTAGTTTCCGGAATGCTTTCTGAAGCCGATGGTTCTTTCGTGACGCCCCGTCTGGAACCCGGCGTGTACACCGTAAAACCCGAGGTGGAGGGACTGAAGAAAATAGGGATGAGACCGGAAAACCCCGAGCTTTCCATCAAAATCGAGGAGGATGGTCATATTCAGCAACCGGGAATGAGGTTTTTCCTCCTGCCGGTAAATGAGGAAGATGCGGCAGGTAGCATAGATGATGAAGATGAGGGGCTGGTTTTCAAGGTGCAGGTTCTGGCTTCGGTGCCTATGCTTGCACTGGATCATCCCCTGCTCAAAGGCCTGGAAGATGTGGAGCGGTATAAGCACAGGGGCTTGTATAAATATACCGTAGGGGAAAGCAAGAAACTGGCTGAAATCAGGAAAGTGAGGGATGAAATTGTGAGGCTGGGCTTTGAAGATGCCTTTATTGTTTCTTTCCTCAACGGGGTGAGAATAAATATACAGGAGATGACCGGGCAGGTCTTTGTGCAGGCCGGCAGTGAAAAACAAGGACTGGAAGGTATCGATATCGGGGTTTTTGATAAAGAAGGGAAGCAGGTAACCCGCCTGCTCTCTGGCCGGGATGGCAAGTTTTCTTTCCTGGGGCTAAAACCCGGCTCTTATACTGCCCGGGTGGATACCGGGCAACTGGAAAACCTGGGATTGGTGTCGGGCCTTACAGCCGTGGAATTCGAGATCCTTAGGAATAAAGAGGGGGAAATTCCTGAACCGGTACTATTTATCCTGGAAAAGATGAGGGATGAAAATAATGCTATGCAAGCAGGGGATGAAGACGAAGATCGCAGCATAGAATATCGCATACAGTTAGCGGCTTCAAATGTGCCTTTGGGTCCAAACCATCCCACCCTTAAAGGATTCGAAAATATTATTATGTATAAAGACCAGGGCATGTATAAATATACCACCGGCTCTACCCGTTCCCTGCAGCAGGCCCGGGAGCTGCTGGAAAGGATGAAAGCTTCTCACAATTATTCTTTATTCATCGTAAAGTTTAAAGAGGGTGAAAGAATGGGTATAATAGAGTAGCTCTTTTTTTTAATCGAATGAGGATTATTTCCTGTTGATCCGATGGAGCGGTGCAATTAAGACCTGTTCTGCCTATATCTGGGGTCTTTTAGCCCTAATTTTCTTAAAATATGTTTAATCCTCTGTTGTTCCCCATCACTTTCTCTTATTTTTAAAGATAATCAATAAAAAGAGTATGGATAGCAAGTACAAAAAAATGGCCAGAGTAGGATTTGTGGCCAAAGGAACAGTTTATGCCATCACCGGTGTTCTTACCTTTATGGCAGCTTTTAATATGGGGGGACAGAAGACGGGCAATCTGCAGGTGATCAATTTCCTGGAGAAGCAAACTTTTGGGAATGTTCTGCTTGTTCTCATGGGATTGGGCCTGGCTTTTTATGCCGGCTGGAGGTTTATTCAATCTGTTTCAGATCCTGAAGGGATTGGGAGTGATAAAAAGGGCAAAGCCAAGAGGACGGGCTTTTTCTTTAGCGGACTTTTGTACTTAGGATTAGGGGTAATGGCTATATATCGCGCGTTTGGCGGGGATAGTGGCAGTGGTGGCTCTTCCGGTTCCACCGGGAACTCTTCTTTTTTAGCGAGTGAAACAGGGCTTGTACTTATAGGAATAGCGGGAGCCGGGATAATTATTGCCGGAATTTTTCAATTCGTAAAAGCCTATACGAATGACTATAGGAAAAAGTTCGATTTGGTTTCCATGAAGGAAGAAAAAAAGCGTAAAAGCATTAAAAACACGGCGAGGTTTGGTTTGAGTGCCCGCGGAGTTATCCTGCTCATCATTGGATACTTTGCCCTGGAAGCATCCTTTAGCTCTGATCCTTCAGAAATCAAATCAACACGGGAAGCGTTTTCCTTTATTCAGGATTCGTCTTATGGGGCCTGGCTGCTGGGAATCGTGGCTGCAGGTCTTATCGCCTATGCGGTTTACATGTACCTTATGGCCCGGTATAGAAAGTTTAGGGACTAGGCCCGGGAAAGTTTATGGGAATTCCTCGAACATCGCATTTATCAGGTCGGCAGCAGCATCTGGGGTGGTACTTCCTATGGCCTTTGAGGCGGTCCCTTTCCATACCGTACGCTGAGTTTCCCTGTCTACCAGGTATATGATCATTGTACCTTTCCTGTAATCACGGGTGTGGGCGTCATATCCAAAGAAGGGAGAGGGACCATACCAATCATGGAATCCTACATAGTAATATTGACGGTAAACGGGATGGATCTGGCCTATTCCTGTATGGTAAGGGAAAGTGGCAAAAGAGGGCCTGGTAGTGGTGCGGGTTTCGGTCTGGGTTTCCATGCTTACCAGTACAAGAAGATCCGGTTCTTCCCGGTCCAGGGTAAAGCCAAGCCCCTGCATATTGTCATTGATAGCCTCGATTATGCTTTGGTTCACCACCGGGTCCTCAACTACCTGGCCATTTTCATCTACGCTCGAGTTGGGCAGGTAAGCAAAGGTTTCATATGCTGAGCGAAGATCCTGGCCGGTCAAATTCTCTGTTTGAACGCGGGGACCACAACCGGCGACTAGAAAGCTCACCAGAAGGACCAAAATGCTTAATTTTTTCATGTTGAATAATTTTATTATAAAATACTGAAAAAGTGCAAGATAGTGTCTTGAGGATTTCTGATTTGGGTTTACTTTAACGCGACCACTGTAAATGGCCAGATATTATTTCTTTGGGAAATTATTTCCTAAATAAGTGGGACTTCGAAAAGAGAAAAATTCTTCTCATAATAGGAGGGAAACGGTTTACCTGT
>JBEPWW010000167.1:0-6090 GCA_041642215.1 Salinimicrobium sp.
AAATATAATACCTTTGCACCACAAACCTATAAGAGGTTGAAAAACCTTTCTTCAAAAAGTAATCTGCTCACAAATACGGGCATCAATAAAAAATCGAAATTCAACAAAATGTTTTCAGATAAAGCAAATAAGATCTTTCAGGAGGTAATAGAAAAATACCATGTGATCAATACAGTAGGTCAGGAATTTGTAAATCCATATGACGAAAAGGAGCAGTTGATCGAGCACTTGTTGTTTAGGAAGTGCTGGATCGATACCGTACAATGGCATTATGAGGATATCATTCGTGACCCGAATATAGACCCTGTAGCTGCCTTGAAACTAAAGCGGCAGATCGACGCTTCAAATCAGGACAGGACAGACACGGTTGAGTATATCGACAGCTATTTCCTCGACAGGTACAAAGATGTGCAGCCCAGAGAAGAAGCAACGATCAACTCTGAAAGCCCTGCATGGGCGATCGACCGTCTTTCTATCCTGGCTCTTAAGATCTATCACATGGAGGAAGAAGCAAACCGTGCCGATGCTTCTGAAGCCCACAAGGCAAAATGCAATGAAAAACTGAATGTCCTGTTAGAGCAAAGGGAAGACCTGTCTTCTGCCATCGATCAGTTACTGCTGGATATCGAGCAAGGGGACAAATACATGAAGGTTTACAAGCAGATGAAGATGTACAACGATGAAGAGCTAAATCCTGTATTGAGAGGGCAGAAATAACCAAACTACTGTTAATGGGAAAACCCCAACATATCCTGGTAACACGTCTTTCTGCGATGGGGGACGTGGCCATGACTGTTCCTGTACTCAAAAGTCTTACAGAAAACAACCCGCAACTCCAGATCACCTTCCTTACCAGAAAATTCTTTTCCCCATTCTTTCGGGACCTGGAAAATGTACAGGTATTTGAAGCCGATCTAAAAGGCAAACATAAGGGTTTTCGGGGCCTTAAAAAGCTTTCAGAAGAACTAAAGGGCCTTGAGATAGACGCGGTTGCCGACCTGCATAATGTTTTGAGGACCAATATCCTCAAGGTGTTCTTCAAAATGTATGGTATCCCCGTGCGACAGATCGATAAAGGCCGGGCCGAAAAAAAAGCCCTTACCAGGACCAGGAACAAGAATTTCAGGCAGTTAAAGACCACACACCAGCGGTATGCCGATGTTTTTGCAGCTCTGGGTTATCCTGTAGACCTGTCATTTCCAGGTTTTCTTCCAAAGAAAAGTCTAAGTCCTGCGGTTAGGGAGCTTACAGGAACAGAACCTAAAAAATGGGTAGGTATCGCCCCCTTTGCGCAACATTCCTCCAAGGCATATCCACAGGATCTTCTAAAAAAGGTCCTGGAAGAACTTCAGGATTTTAAGAATATCAAGGTCTTTCTCTTTGGGGGAGGAAACTATGAAAAGGGAATCCTTTCTTCATGGGAAGAAGAATACCAGGGGACCGTAAACGTAGCGGGAAAATTATCTTTTGAGGACGAATTGGCGATGATCTCTAATTTAGACGTGATGCTTTCCATGGATAGCGGTAATGGCCATATGGCGGCTAATTATGGCATACCTGTGATTACCCTCTGGGGCCTGACCCATCCTTACACAGGATTCGCACCCTTTAAGCAACCGGAAAGCAATTCTCTTTTACCCGATCTTGCCAAATATCCGGCTATTCCAACCTCGGTTTACGGTAAAAATATTCCCGATGGATATGAGGAGGTCATGAGAAGCATACCTCCAGAGAAGGTAGTGGCAAAGATCAGGGAAGTATTATATACCTAGATTATCTAAAGTATAGGATGCAATAAAGGCTGTCTAAAAAGCTGTTTTAATTGCCATTCTAACCTCATTTTAAATTATATCGTTCTGAAATCAGATTTATAAGAACCTGAGGTTTCCGAAATATAGGGAAAGTCTAACGCAATATGAGCTTTTTAGACAACCTCTTTGTTACTATGCGAATAGGTTCTATACATCATCATAATCCACCTTAAGGGAAGGCGTAAGAGGATGTGCCTGGCAGGTACGGATAGGACCTTCTTCAATTTCAGAATCCACCAGGATGGAATTCTTTTCCATTTCTGCCTTTCCTTCGGTTATCCTTGCCACGCAACTGCTGCAAATCCCGCCCTGGCAGGAATATGGAACATCCAGACCGTGATCCAGAGCCGCTTCCAGCACCGTCTGGTTCTTTTGCATGGTGAAGCTGGTCTCTTCGTCATCAATCATTACAGTGAGCTCGGTATTCCCTTCCAGGTCTGATTTTATCTCGCCCTCTACATCTGTGCTGAATAACTCGAAAAGGATCTTGTTCTTATCCACCCCATTCTTAAGCAGGACCTCTGTTACATGATTGATCATTGCTTCGGGACCGCACAGGTAAAACTTATGGAAGCTGGTTTCCTTGAACCGGTTCTTTAAAACATAATTTACCGTGCTTTCGTCTATCCTCCCATAGTGTGATTCTTCTTCCTTGCTCTGGCTGTAAACAAATTCTATGAATAACCGGTCTGGAAATTCTGCCTGAAGTTCCAGTAACTCTTTGAAAAAGATCGTTTCCTCCGGGGATTTATTTCCATAAACCAGGATAAACCGGCTGTGAGGCTCGGTATTTAATACCGTTTTTAGGATGGAAAGAACCGGTGTGATCCCGCTACCGGCTGCAAAAGCTGCATAATTTCGCGGTTTGGGGTCTGCCAGAGGCTCAAATATAAATTTTCCTTCCGGGGGATGTACCTCCAAAACGTCACCTGCTTTTAGCTTGTTGTTGGCTATTACAGAAAATGCGCCGTTTGGTACTTCCTTGACCGTTACCTTGAAGTGCTCTTCGTTAGGAGGTGAACACAGGGAATATGCACGTCTTATTTCTTCGCCCTCTACCGTTGTTTTCACGGTGATATACTGACCCGCCTTGAAATCGAATTCAGATTTAAGTTCTTCCGGAATTTCAAATTCCAGGCTTACTGCCTGAGAGGTTTCTCTAATTACTTCTTTAATCTTTAGAGGAAAAAACTTACTCATTTTTTGAATATTTGAGAGCAAAAATACAAAGTCTGATGCTTTAAATCTGTAACAAAATGGTAAATTTCCACACTACTATTTAAACGAATACCAATGTTTGAGCATTTTCTCTCACTTCAGTGGAAAGCCTTTTTCAGGTCTTCCAGTCTGGGAAAAAGTATTGGTCTAAAAATACTCATGGGCTTTCTGGCCCTCTATTTTATGATCCTTTTTTTGCTCCTGGGTATCGGACTGTATCCATTGATTACCAACCGGTTTCCCACACTTGATCCGGTGGAGGCGGTGAATCGCTTTGTTCTGTTATGGCTGGGGATGGAACTGCTGCTGAGATTTATGCTGCAAAATCTGCCGGTGATGAGTGTCAAACCTTTAATGATCATACCTGTCTCCAAAAGAAAAATGGTGAATTTCGTCCTCGTAAGATCCCTGTTTTCCTTTTACAACTTGTTACCTCTGTTAGTGATCGTTCCCTTCGGTCTTTTCGTGCTCTACAAAACCAATCACGGCACAGGAGGTGTTGTGGCGTGGATGACCGGCCTTTATTTACTTTCCCTTAGCGTAAATTACCTGAACTTCCTGCTGAAAAAGAAATTTGCCGAGAATATCATGAGCCTGGTGCCCTTTATGATGGTGGCAGGGGTACTGGCACTTGTGGAGTCCCTGGGTATCCTAAGTTTAACTGGGATCTTTGGAAGCGGTCTGGATTTATTGATCCAAAATTCATATTTGGTCCTAATTCCTTTGCTCTTATTTTTAAGCTTATTTAAATTAAACCAGGTGAGCCTTAAACGCCGCTTATACCTGGATGCCTCCCTCGGGGAAAAGGAGGAAAAGGCAGATGAACGTGATTTTGAGTGGGTGCGCAAATTTGGCGATATTGCTCCTTTCCTGCAGCTGGACCTCAAATTGATCTGGCGAAACAAACGACCCAAGACGACCATCTTCCTTTCCCTTATCATTCTTGGGTATGGATTGATCTTCTATCCCGAAGAAACCTATCAAAATATGCCTGCCGTATTGGTATTCGTGGGAGTATTTATGACCGGTATCTTTATGATCAATTTTGGGCAGTTCATCCCGGCCTGGGATTCGGGCCACTATTCCATGATGATGGCCCAGAATATTCCATTGAAGAAATACCTGGCTTCCAAGGCAGGTCTTATAACATTCAGCGTGATGGTCCTGACCATCCTTACTACTCCCTATGTGTATTTTGGATGGAAAATTTTGGTGATCAATATAGGCTGTGCCGTGTATAATATTGGTGTGAACGTACCGGTCCTGTTATATAGCGGCTCTTTTAACCGTAAACGGATAGAACTTGATAAAAGCCCTTTTATGAACTACCAGGGGGTAGGTGCAGCACAATGGCTGGTGGGAATACCACTTATGGCGGTTCCCGTGCTGATATTTTGGCTGGTTAACAAATTCCTTTCTTTTGGACCGGCTGTGGGAGTATTGTTCGCTCTCGGGCTGCTGGGCATTTGGTTAAGGAAGCCACTTATGGAAAGGATCGAAGGAGTATACAGACAAAACAAATATGCCATGATCCGGGGGTTTAAGGAGACAGGGCAGTAAGTAAAAAAAGCAATGATCACAGTTTCAAATCTTACCAAGAAATATAACGGTACAACAGTTCTTAATATCCCGCACCTGGAGATCCCGAAGGGGCAGAGTTTTGGTTTGGTGGGAAATAACGGAGCAGGGAAGACCACGTTCTTCAGTCTTTTGCTGGACCTTATTGAACCTTCTACAGGTCATGTTTTTAATCATGAAATTACCGTTAATCAAAGTGAAGACTGGAAACCGTTTACCGCGTCTTTTATTGATGAAAGTTTCTTAATAGGCTATCTCACTCCGGAAGAATATTTCAATTTCATCGGGGAATTGCGTGGGCGTAATCGTGCCGATGTGGCTGATTTTCTGCGGATTTTTGAGGATTTATTTAACGGGGAGATCCTGGGCAGGAGAAAGTACCTGCGGGACCTCTCTAAAGGGAACCAGAAGAAGGTTGGAATAGTAGCGGCCCTTATAGGGGATCCGCAGGTTGTGATCCTGGACGAACCTTTTGCGAATCTGGACCCCACAACGCAAATAAGACTAAAGAAGTTGATAAAGGAACTCACCGAAACTACAGAGACCACTATTCTCATCTCCAGCCATGATCTCATACACGTCACAGAAGTATGTGAGAGAATAGTGGTGCTGGACAAAGGGGAGGTGGTCAATGACATCAAAACATCTGAAGCCACACTCAGGGAGCTGGAATCCTATTTCGCGGGAGAGACGCCCCGGGATCCGGAAGAATTCAGGGATCGGGTGATATCGGGAGATATGGAGCAGAGTGAAAAATCCCGGGCCCTAAGGGATTCTAAAAAGTGATCTATTTCATTATGCTTGCACCGAACTTCCTCCATCCTGCGATTCGTTTTCTTCGATCTCCTGGGCCTGTATGGCCGTTAGAAGCACGGTGTTAAAAATATCCTCAACGGTGCAGCCGCGGCTCAGGTCATTGATGGGTTTTTGTAATCCCTGGATCATAGGTCCAATGGCAATAGCGCCGGTTTCCCGCTGTACAGCTTTATAGGTATTGTTCCCCGTATTGAGGTCTGGGAAAATTAGGACGCTGGCATTACCCGCTACCTCTGAATCCGGGAGTTTATTTTTTCCCACAGCGCTGTCTACGGCAGCATCGTATTGAATAGGACCTTCAATTTTAAGGTCGGGCCGGGACTTTTTGACCAGCTCGGTGGCCTTCCTCACCCGGTCCACATCTTCTCCCTTTCCCGAACTTCCGGAAGAGTAGGAGAGCATGGCTATTCTGGGTTCGATACCAAAAGCCTGGCTGCTTTGCGCAGAACTAATGGCAATCTCAGCCAGTTCTTCTGCGGAAGGATTTGGGATGATGGCACAATCCCCGAATACCGAGACCCGGTCTTCCAGGCACATGAAAAATACAGATGAAACAGCCGATACCCCCGGTTTGGTCTTTACAAACTGCAGTGCCGGCCTTATCGTGTGCTGGGTGGAATGAACAGCCCCAGAAACCATACCGTCTGCATGACCTTTGTACACCATC
>JBEPWW010000168.1:0-6070 GCA_041642215.1 Salinimicrobium sp.
TGAAGCAGTAAGTGACTGTAAGCTCCCATGTTCCTTGGTTCTTCCTGCGCCCACACAACATCATCTGCATTCTTATATTTCTTCATTACCGCCAGCATTTGCTCAGTTGGAAGAGGGAATAATTGCTCGATTCGCACCAGGGCGATATCCTCCCGTTTATTCTCTTCTCTTCGGGCGAGCAGGTCATAATAGAATTTACCGGTGCAGAAAACCAGAGATGTGACTTTATCCACATCTGCGGTTTCGTCATCTATTAGTGGCTGAAAACTTCCGTTCGCAAATTCTTCTTTTGTGGAAACAACCTTAGGATGCCTCAGAAGACTTTTTGGTGTAAAAACGATCAATGGTTTCCTGTACTTCACCCTCATCTGTCTTCTCAACAAGTGGAACATATTAGCGGGGGTGGTACAATCGGCCACGAACATATTATCCTTGGCACACAACTGCAGGTATCGCTCCATTCTTCCCGAAGAATGTTCTGCCCCCTGCCCTTCGTAACCATGAGGCAACAGCATAACCAGCCCGTTCTGCAATTTCCATTTGTCTTCTGCAGCCGAAATATATTGATCGATCATTATCTGTGCTCCATTACTGAAGTCCCCGAACTGCGCTTCCCATATCGTAAGGCAGTTTGGACTTGCCATGGCATATCCGTAATCAAATCCAACCACTCCATACTCAGACAACAGGGAATTGTATATCTGGAAATCACAGGAAACTCCTTCCTTGGTATCACAAACAGCTCCTTTGATCTGGTTGAGCAGGATGATCTCCTCTTCGCTATCCTCCACTTTTACAACGGCATGACGATGCGAAAAAGTACCCCTTTCCACATCCTGGCCGCTCATCCTCACATTATATCCATCTTTCATAAGGGTTCCATAAGCCAGCAATTCGGCCATGGACCAATCCAGCTGGTTAGTCTCGAAAAACATTTTATGCCGTAATTCCACAAGTTTTGCAATCTTTCTCAGGAACTTCTTATCCTCAGGAAGTTTGGAAATAGCTTCAGCCACTTCCGCCAGGTCTTCCATGGCCACAGTAGTGTCCACGTCCTCCCTCATACGGTTTTCATCCACATGCTCAAAACCTTCCCATTCATCCTGCATAAACGGAGTAATTATCGTAGTGGTCGCCTTTCGGGAACTCTCCAGGTTTTCCTCAAGTTTGGCCTTGTATTCTTCCTCAAGGGCCTTTACATGACCATCCTCAATCACACCTTCAGCCTGTAGCTTTTTAGCGTATATATCGCGGGGGTTCTCATGTTTACTAATCGCCTTATATAATTTTGGCTGAGTAAATCTTGGCTCATCCCCTTCGTTATGTCCGTATTTTCGGTACCCAAGAAGGTCAATGAACACATCCCTGCCAAACTGCATTCTAAAGTCAAGCGCAAACATCACAGCATGCACTACTGCTTCCACATCATCGGCATTCACATGCAACACCGGTGAAAGCGTCACCTTTGCCACATCTGTACAATAGGTAGAGGACCGGCCATCAAGGTAATTGGTAGTAAAACCAATCTGGTTATTTACCACAATATGTATGGTACCCCCAGTCTTATAGCCTTCCAGCTGGGACATCTGTACGATCTCATAAACCAGCCCCTGTCCGGCAATGGCCGCATCTCCATGAACGATGATGGGCAACACCTGGGAATGGTCATTTCTATAGCGCCGGTCCTGTTTACCCCTTGTGATCCCCTCTACCACAGCCCCAACAGTTTCCAGGTGGGACGGGTTAGGCGCTATGTTTATATTGATTTCTTTTCCGCTATCGGTCTTTCTGCATGAGGTCCATCCGAGGTGGTATTTTACATCACCGTCAAATATATCCTGCTCGTAATCCTTACCGTCAAATTCGGTAAAGATGTCTCTGGCGCTCTTACCAAAAATATTGGTCAGGGTATTTAAGCGGCCCCGGTGTGCCATTCCCATCACAAAATCCTTAACCCCAAAATCGGCAGCTTTTTCGATCAGGCTGTCAAGCGCGGGAATAAGACTTTCCCCTCCTTCCAGGGAGAAACGTTTCTGTCCTACATATTTTGTATGAAGGAAGGTTTCAAAGGAAACCGCTTCATTAAGCTTCTTTAGAATATGCTTTTTTTGATCGGCATCGAATTTCGGGTGGTTCTCATTGATGTTGAGTTTATCCTGGATCCACTGGATCTCTTCCGGTTTCCGGATGTACATATACTCTATACCAATAGCATCACAGTACACCTTTTTAAGGTGAGTAATGATCTGCTGCAGGGTAGCCGGCCCTATACCCAGGATCTCCCCTGCATTAAATGTGGTATCCAGGTCCTGCGGTTCCAGCCCAAAATTCTCGATATCCAGGGTCGGAGCGTACTTTCTTCTTTCCCGTACCGGGTTTGTCCTGGTGAACAGGTGCCCGCGGGTGCGGTAACCTTCAATTAATTTCACAACCTGAAATTCTTTGATTACCGGTTGCGGTATCTCTACTGCTTCCCCGCTTTTGGGGTCTTCAAAAACAACCTCGCCGTTGGCGGCGCTCTCTACCCCAAAATCAAATCCCTGGAAAAAGGCTCTCCAACTGGGCTCTACGCTATCGGGATATTGCAAGTACTGGTCATAAAGTTCAGCGAAATACGCTGTATGTGCGGCATTTAAAAATGAAAATCTATCCATAAGGTGAAACTACTGTTTCTATTTTATAAAACTTTCCAAAAATACAATTTTTACAAAAGATAGCCTGATGCATTTCATATATTTATATTTCAAATTACAACAAGTTTAACAAGATGATGAGGAAATCTAATAACAAAATCTGGCTATTTCTGGCTATTGCGCTCATTTTGAGCTTACCCCAAAACCTTTACGCACAGGCTACTGCTGCAGACAAAAATGAATTTTTTCAAAATGTTCGTTTCGGGGGAAGTTTGGGAGCCAGTTTCAGCAATGGTTTTTTTAACGGTTTCATTGCCCCAAAAGCCATTTATGATTTTAACCGGTATACTTCTGCAGGGGTTGGACTCCTCGGCTCCTATTCCAATTCCACCAGATACCGGGCCTATACCGCAGGAGGAAGCATCCTGGGACTGCTCCACCCTATTCAGGCTCTTCAGCTTTCCGCAGAATTTGAAGAACTATATGTATCAAGGGACCTTAAACTGGAGGGTGTTAACAAACGGGATTCCTACTGGTATCCCGCTCTTTTCCTGGGGCTGGGATACCGCACCGGAAACCTTACAATGGGGATACGTTACGACATCTTATATGATAACGATAAAAGCATCTACGGGAATGCCCTCATGCCGTTTGTAAGCGTCTTCTTTTAATGAGGTCACACCTCCCGTTCCATCAGATTTTGACCAAAATTGCGCAGAAGGCTCTTTTTATCCTCTGCGATCTCGATCTCCCCGAGCATTTCAAAGGCTTTTTCTGTATATTTTTCGATCTCCTTTCTGGTCAGCTCTGCCGCCCCGCTACTTTCAAATAGTCCTTTAACAGCTTCCACCTTGCCCCTGGAATCGGCAGGGTTAATGGAATAAAGATGCTCCAGTTGCTGCGCCTCTCTTTTTTGGGAGGAATTCAAAGAAGTGAGGTAGAGGAACGTTTTCTTATTTTCAATGATATCTCCTCCCACCTGCTTCCCGAAATGGTCGGGATCTCCAAAGGCATCAAGGTAATCATCCTGCAATTGAAAAGCGATCCCCAATAGTCTCCCATACTCATAAATCTTCACCTGATCATCTTTTGATGCACCGGCCACAATAGCACCCATCTGCAGGGAAGCCCCCACGAGAACAGCCGTTTTGTATTCGATCATCTTTATATACTCTTCAATGGAAACATCGTCCCTGGTCTCAAAATCCATATCATACTGCTGCCCCTCACACACTTCAATGGCAGTTTTTGAAAAAAGCCGGGCCAAACTACGAAAGGTTTCCCCCTCGTACTCCTCAAATAACTGATAGGCGTGGATAAGCATGGCATCCCCCGATAATATCCCGGTGTTGATATCCCATTTTTCGTGTACGGTTTCCTTTCCCCTCCTTAGTGGAGCGTCATCCATAATATCGTCATGGACCAGGGAGAAATTGTGAAAGATCTCTATAGCAAGGGCCGCGTCCAGAGCTTTCCGGCAATCTGCTCCAAATATCTCGGCAGCCATGAGCACCAGTACAGGCCGCACCCTTTTTCCTCCCAGCCCCAGGATATATACCATTGGATCATACAAATTCCGGGGTTCCCGGGTTTTTATCTTCTCTGAAAGATAAGTGACAAAATCATCTCTGTAGCGTTCGATGGACTGCATGCACTAAAAATTTTGGCTAAAATACCAAAACAAGCACAAAATCAGTTTCCGGACCTACTATATTTTTTTTAATTATAAACCAAGGAAACTTTTATTGTATTTAAAGTTTCCTTTCGTAAATTTGCGCCCTCAAATTTTGACTGGAGTGGAAAAGAGAATACTGGAAAAAGCCGCCGAAATGTTCCTCACCCTGGGGGTGAAGAGCGTAACCATGGACGAGATTGCAGGGGAACTTGGCATGTCCAAGAAAACCATTTATGCTCATTATGGCACAAAAACGAAATTGATCGAAGCCACTGCACTTTTCATGTTCGAAAGGATCTCCCAGGGCATTGAAGACCTGAGCCGGGGACAAAAAGACCCCATTGAGGAACTTTTTACCATCAAGGACTTCGCACTTGAACATTTGAGGGATGAAAGGTCCTCTCCCCAATATCAGCTACAGAAGTATTACCCAAAAATATTCGCTTCCTTAAAAACCAGGCAGCAGGATTTAATGGAGGCTTATATTCAGAAAAATCTGAAAAGGGGAATTTCTGAGGGGGTATATCGCAATGAAATTCCTGTTGTCTTCACCAGCCAAATCTATTTTGTGGGCATGATGGGGATCAAAGACCGGGATATTTTCCTGGAAAAGGAGTATTCCATGAACCAACTCATCAACCTGCACCTGGAATATCATGTTAGAGCTATTGCAACAGAAAAAGGGATTCACATCCTCAACGAACTATTAAATACAACAGCACAATGAAAAAATTAACCGCTTTCCTGGTGGGGATGTGCTTTTTCAATCTCGCGGCACAAACTTCCGGTTCACAAGATCGATACTCCCTTTCCCTGGAAGAGGCGATTCGCCTGGGGCTGAAAAACAACTATTCCTCAGTTAACTCGGAGAAGGACGTAGAAATCGCTCTGAAGCAAAAATGGGAGATCATTTCCCAGGGGCTCCCACAGCTTAACGGAAATGTAGATTACCAGAACTATATCAAACAACCCGTGACTTTAATTCCCGGGGAGATCGCCGGCGGGGAACAGGGTACCTTCGTCCCTGTAAGGTTTGGGACCAAACAGAGCATGGCGGCCACTGCCACCTGGTCTCAGCTCATCTTTGACGGTTCCTATATAGTAGGAGTACAATCTGCCCGTACTTTACTCCAGATCTCAAAAAACGCCAAAACAAAAACCGAGCTGGAGGTAAAAAAAGCCATCATTAACGCGTATGGAAATGTCCTGATGGCCAGCGAGAGCGTGGAGATCCTTCAGCGAAACCTGCAAACAGTTGAAAAGAACCTCAACGACACCGAAAAGATCTATGAGAACGGAATGGCCGAAGAAGAAGATGTGGAGCAACTCAAGATCACCCAATTAAGCCTCAGGAACAACCTTAGCCGAAACCGGAGAATGCTTGACATCTCTTACCAGATGCTCAACATGACCCTTGGGATCCCCGTAGAGACACCGGTAGAGCTTACAGAGGATCTCGACAGTC
The DNA here is from genome assembly GCA_041642215.1 of Salinimicrobium sp. Taxonomy (GTDB): domain Bacteria; phylum Bacteroidota; class Bacteroidia; order Flavobacteriales; family Flavobacteriaceae; genus Salinimicrobium. The sequence goes on from JBEPWW010000168.1 coordinate 5,774, forward strand.
TGGCCATGAAATTCTTCGACCTGGAACTACTGGAGAAGTCCATCCCGGTAGAGGAAAATATTGATTACCGCATCGCAGAAAATTCTGCCGAAGCTGAAGCCATTTATGTGAGACTGGAAAAGGCCAAGGCTTTACCGAGCATCACGGGGTTCTGGAATGTAGGGGCCACGGGCTACAGTGATGAATTCACTTTTTTTAACGAGGATCAGAATTACTTTAGTCAGTCCATTTTGGGGATAAACCTGAACATCCCGATCTTCAGCAGCGGGATGAGAAGTTCCAGGACACGCCAGCAGG
>JBEPWW010000169.1:0-6051 GCA_041642215.1 Salinimicrobium sp.
CGCAGAACATGCGGCCATTCTTAAAAAGCACGAAGCCCTTCGCGCCGGTCATAAAGAAATGATAGACGGCCACAAGGAACTAAGACAGAATTTTGGCGATCTCAGTAGCGATGAAATGAAAGCCCAAATTTCAAAAATGAAGGAGCACCATGATGAAATAATGTCTGACCATGAGACCATGAGGAATGAACATGAAAGCATGAGAGATGATCATGATGAGATACGCAAAAAACTCATTGATGAAAACAGGAATAGGGAAGAGGAAAATTAGCCGCGATCAAAATTGATATAAAAAATACCCGCAGGTTTTTCTGTGGGTATTTTTTTGTTTCAAATGGCCATACACCGGCTTGTAATCAATTAGAAGATATCCTATGGTTTTATTTAAAAGGCATCATATCATAATAGTTACCGCCAGGGTCACAAACAATGTGATTACAAGCAAAAAGAAGGCTCCCAAAATAAAATTTCCCTTTCTTTTACTCCTCTCCAGAGTAAAGCCAGAGATCTGTTTCTCCAGCAATTCGCATTGAATATATGCTTCTACCCCCATTTCGCGGGCGACCCTGCCTTTATCTGTAAGTCCACATCCTCTGTCAGACAATTCAATCAAGCCATATCGCTGTAATTTGTTCAGGGTCTTGGTTTTCTTTCTTTCATCCAGAATTTCTGCATCTTTCCTCAACTCAATCAGCTCAAGCATCCTGTCCTCCCGTCTCACTCTCTTTTTCACAGTCTAATTTTTATTTTAATATAGCAAAACTTCCCTCCACATGAACAGGGATTATATGTTTATTAACATCTGATTATCAGCTATAAAGGCTATAAAATGAAAAATAAAATCATCACTGGAAATTAATCTCTTTGATATCGAGGAGGATATGTCCTCTAACCCCTAATGAAACCAGAAGATGCTCCCTTCCCGGCACCAGTCCTTTGATTTTAATCTCATCCAGCTCCCCTGTTAGAAACAGCCCGCGGTATGCTTCCAGTTGCGCCATAAGCTTCTCATTCACAGTTTCAGCAAACTGCGCTATGTGCGGTCTAAAATCATACTTTAGATTTTTCTTCAACTTCTCCCTAATCAATCTATTGGCAAGAGCCTCCAGGGTAGTATTCATCAACCAGCTTGTTGATTTCCCTTCAAGCTCGAAACGGTCTATGCCGATCTGTTGTTCCCTTTCATTGAATAACACGGATGCATCAAGGCTTATCTTTCCTTTTTTATTTCGGAACAAAGTAGTGAGGAGCTGGAAAGTGAAATCTACAACCAGGTCATAGTCCTCCTTGCTGCTTTTTCTAAGAGAGAGTTCCAGGATACGGGCATAGCGGGTACTTTTGCCGTCCTTTTCAACTTTAATTTCCTCTCCGGTGAATTTTTCCCTTAAAAAAACCTCCAGGACATGATAAGCTATCCTGATGGGGATCCGTATTTCTGTTTTTTCCCTTGGAGTTGGTGCCCAATCTTCCATATTTGCTTATTTTATCTGGTTTAAGATACTCATTAAGTACCAAAATCCATATGAAGGAAAAATACATTTAAGAATCTGCGTCCAGACCAAGGAAAAAGCCCCGTAGCAGGACAGCCGTGATATGTTTTTTTCTTTTTGGGTTCTCCTTAACTAATCATTTAGGCTCATTCTGGTATTCCTGATAAAAATGACAGCCTCTCCCCTTTTCTGCACTGCTCTTCCTTTCTCACTCAGCACCACCATCCCGTCCTTCTTCTAAGAAGGGAAAACAAAAAAGCTGGCGGAAAAACCCTAAGGAAGCATGAGCATGTCAGGGGAAGATGAGAGCAGCTTTTTTTCTCTGTTTTTAACTTTAAAAAAGCAGCACAAATTCTTCAGTAACTGATTCAGACTCATAGGAGAACTTATCGTCTTTCAGGCTGACTGTATCAATGACGGCGTATTCTCTTATGGAAGCCTTTAGCAACAGTCGCCCTTTTTTGTAGGATTGAAGGAGTATCCTTAGAAGAATTTTTTGACCGGGATGGAGTCGATCCACAGAATTGTAGGGTGAGGTCTCCACTGATTGGCCGCTCTGGTTAAAATTCATTCCTCTGAAATCCCTGAGCAGCTCCTCATAAACCTTCCGGCTCTCACTGCATACCTGGATCTCCTTCTCTTCAGCATTATCATATTCAGTCACCCTCAGCAGGATCTTTTCATTACCGGCAACAGGATACTCGTAAATAACGGTGCTGTAACCAATACCTTCCAACCGGTGATCATCGGGATCGCCGGGTTGCCTTTTGTTGGTCTCTGTTCCTTTAAAATCCCAGCCGTTGAGGATAAGAGCTTCTTCGATATAACCGAATTTCATGGTCTTGAATTCCAAAAACTCCTTCGCCCCCAGCTCCTGCCCGAAGTGGGGTATAGATACAAAAAGCAGTAGCGCAACAATTGTCTTTCTCAACTTGATCCTTTCATTATTCCCTGCAAAGATAAGCAGCGCCAACAGCAAAAGCTATCCCCTTTCATAATTTTTACAACTGCATGAATTTGAATTTACTCCGGAATCCCTATAAATCAAGTCAAATCCTTTATTTTTGGGCTATATATTTACACCGAATCAGTAATCATATAAATCTGCATTTTTCATGGCACTTATCATCCCAATAAAAGGAAAGACTCCCCAATTTGGTAACGATTGTTTCCTCGCACAGAATGCGACCATCGCAGGGGACGTGGAACTGGGCGCAGAATGCTCGGTGTGGTTCAATGCGGTGATACGCGGGGATGTCAATTCCATACGAATAGGAAACAGGACCAACATACAGGACGCCGCCGTCATTCACTGCACCTATGAGAAAGCTTCCACCCTTATAGGGAGCAATGTATCCATAGGCCACCGGGCTATCGTACATGGTTGTACCATTGAAGATAACGTACTTATAGGCATGGGTGCCATTGTTATGGACCATGCGGTGGTGCAGGAGAACTGTATCATTGCCGCGGGAGCCGTAGTCCTGGAAAACACCATATGCGAATCGGGTTCGATCTATGCCGGCACCCCCGCACGAAAAATCAAAGACCTGAGCGAAGCGCAAATCCAGAACCTTAAAAAAACAGCTGAGAACTACATCATGTATAGCAGCTGGTTCGAGCAAACGTAAGGATCTTAGACACTCCTGCTTTTGAACATCAACCACTAAAGCATATAACAGCCACCTTAGAGGAGTGAAAAATGTAGAATTCTTCCTGTTCAGATTAACCCGAATATTTGCCTAGTCCCCAACATTTAGGAATGATCCGATTGATCCGTGTTAATCCACTTTACTTTTTCTAGAAAAAAATAAGAAAACAAAAAAGCCACTCTTTCAAGTGGCTTTTTCTCTGTGTAGCGGGAACTGGACTCGAACCAGTGACCTTCGGGTTATGAGCCCGACGAGCTACCTACTGCTCTATCCCGCGATATTGGACTGCAAATATACAGTCATTTTTCAATTCCCCAAAGCTTTTCAGAAAAAATATTTCGCCTTTCAAGCCGGTGCGCACCCAGCATCTTCGCTTTCAGTATCATAAACTTTATAATCGGAATAGCATTTTCCGGAGCAACTCAACAGTACGGCTCAAATTTTTTAAGAAAACCTGAAAACAATCTTGAAAAACAGCAATATCGGTGCCTATTGCTCTATGGCCCCTGCCTGGAACTGTACCAGGTTTCCTTCTTCAAAAACAGCATATATCTCTATGGGGTTGCAGCATATCCCACAATCCTCGATATAACGCTGCGGGCTCACAGAAGGATCGAGCAGCATAGAGATCTCTTCCCAGCAATAGGGACATTGAAAGAAATGCTCGAGCATGGCCTTAGAAGTCAATATTAAGCAGCTGACCCGTAAGCCGCAAAAGTTCCAGCTCAGCCAGTTTTGCATCATACTTCGCCAGGTTAAGACTGGTCCTGGCATCCAGAAGATTGATCTGGGCCTGGCGGAATTCGATAGACGTTATCCTGCCCAGCCTGAATTGTTCCTGTGAACGTGCGAAATTATCCTCATTGGTCACCACATTCTCTTCCTGCACCTCGTAGACATAGAGCCTGTTTTCATAGGTCCCCAGGGCATTGGCAATATCACGCCTCACCTCGAGTTTGATCTGTTCCCTAAACAGCTCCTGGCTCTCATGAACGATTTTCGCGTTCTGTACCCGCACATGGTTGCGCCCTCCGTCAAAGATATCCCAGGAGAGACTAACCCCGCCAGATATCCCCTCTGTGGTGGTCACCGAGCCAGGGAAGAAAGCCGTTTCTGCACTTCGGTTCCTGTTCCAGCCATAGGATCCCGTGAGACCTACGGTAGGTAGATATCCAGACCTGCTCACCTTGATCGCGTAATCACTTATGGCCAGGTCCCTTTCATTCTGCAAGAGGCGCACGTTATTGACCTCGGCCTCTCCAATAAGGTCTTCCAGTTGTATTCGGGGAAGAAAGCGTACCGTGGTATCAACCACATAATTTCGGTCTGTGATCTCCCTGTCCACCAAAACATTCAGGTCCCTTTTGGTATTTTCCAGTTGCTGCCGGGCCTGCAACAAATTTATACTGTCGCGGTTGACATCCACAGTGGCATTAAGTACCGCCAGGTTATTGACCTGTCCATACTCAAACTGGTAACCCGCACGGGTAACACGCTCCCGGGAAACCTTTAGAGCCTCTTCCAGGACCTCAATATTTTCAGTGAGCCTGGCGATCTCAAAGTACACGGCGAATAATTGAAGGATAGTATTTTCAATGGTCTCCCGGGCTTCTAACTGGGAAAGGTCGTATTGCTCTTTTAGGCTTTTATAATTGTAGAACCGCCCCAAACCATCGAACAGGATGTAATCCACATTTATCGAAGCGTTGTAAGCATTGTTCTCTATCCCAATCTGTTCCACCGTTTCCCTTCCCTCGGGATCTGTAACACGGTCATTAAGATCATAACGAGCCCCTGCCAGGCCTCTCACTGAAGGCAGATAACCGGAATTGAGTATGCTCTGGTTGTTTTCTGCTATCTCCACCTGGTTCCTGGCAATCTTGATTCCATAGTTGCTCTCCAGGGCACGGGCTATCACCTCTTCTTTTGTTAAAACCCTGTCCTGGGCCCCGGCCATACCGGCGACCAGAAACATGACCACAAACAGGCTATATGGTATTTGCATGTGCTTCTTCTTCTTTTTGTTCTTTAATAGCTCTTTCTACTTCTTCATGGGAAACCTTGTTTCCGGTAGTCAGCCATTTGCTTCCCACCTTTATCCTGTTACTAATTGACAAAAGGATTGGCAGCAGTAAAAGCGTGAGCACCGTAGCCATCGCGATCCCGTAGGAAATAGAGATAGCCATGGGCTTCAGGAATTGCGCCTGCCTACTCTTCTCCAGCAGTAAGGGCGCCAGTCCCGCGACGGTGGTGAGGGATGTAAGGAAGATCGCCCTGAACCTCGCACGCCCCGCCTCATACAGTGCCTTATCGAAGTTCATTCCCTCCCGCAGGTATCCGTTGAATTTTCCAATAAGCACCAGCCCGTCATTCACCATGATCCCAATTAGAGCAATAATCCCCAGTGCCGAAAGCACGTTGATAGGAAAGTCATGGATCCAGTGTCCCCAGGCCACCCCGATCACACTGAATGGGATCATGAGCATTAGCAACAGCGGCTGGCTGTAACTGCGGAAGGTGAAGGCAATGGTAGCATAAATCAGGAACAATACGACCGGCAGCACTCCTTTTGCCGAACTGGACAATTTCTCAGCCTCCCGGTTCTGCCCTTCATAGGATACAGAAATGCTCGGGTATTGTGCCAGAAGCCCCGGCATTACATTCTCCTGAATATCGGTGAGGATCTCTGTGGAACTGCCATTAGGATCTTCCATATCGGCCGTGACCCTTATCTCCCGCATACCATCGAGATGGCTGATGGATTCGGTTCCACGAATGATCTCATAGGTGGCAATCTCTGCAAACGGAACCCGGTCTCCCGAAGGGGTCACCAGCCGCATATCGTCCAGGTCATTAATAGAGGAACGGTTTTCACGGGTATAGCGCACCCATACCCTGATCTCATCCTG
>JBEPWW010000170.1:0-6041 GCA_041642215.1 Salinimicrobium sp.
AATTCCCTGATCTCCTCTTCCCCGGAATAGATCAAATATGCATCCACCTCTTCCAGCTCCTCCAGAAGAGCTACAGACCTTTCCAGCCCCATAGCCATAAAAGCAGTGGCGTAGGCATCTGCCAGGGCGCAGTTCTCAGCCAGGACCGTGACACTTAACAACCGACTTCTCTCAGGATACCCCGTCAACGGATTAATGGTATGCACATACTGAACCCCGGTCTCAGGATCGATCCTGGTCTTGCGGTAGTTCCCTGAGGTTGCCATGGCGCGGTCATTGAGCTCCACCGCCGATATGAGGCTACGGTCCTCCCCGGTCTGCACCGGATCATCTATACCTACCGCCCAGAAGGAATCCCTCTTAAGGTTTTTTCCCCTGGCAAGCAGTTCCCCGCCAAGCTCTACAAGATAATGTTCCACCTGGTGTTGCTCCAGGTAATGCCCTATGAGATCAACTGCATAACCTTTTGCGATGGCATTGAATTCAAGATATATTCCCGGGACTTCTTTGATCACCTCCCCGTCTGGGGTGATGTTGATCCTGTCCAGCCCCACAAAGGCCATCAGGGAATCCACACGACTACTATCCACCCTGCGCAGGTTCTTTTCGGCTCCAAAACCGTAAAGGTTCACCAGGTTCCCTACCGTAGGGTCGAAAAGCCCTCCGCTTTCCTCATATACTTTTCTGGAAAGCCGGAAAACCTCCCTAAAAAGCGTGTCCACCTTAACAAGGCTGTCCCCGCGGTTTACCCTCGAAATATCTGAATCCTCCTGATAGGTGCTCATGGAACGATTGACCACCCTGAAGATCGAATCCAGACCCTGTTCTATTGGAATGTCTTTTTCTGAAAAATATTTAATGTTATATGTGGTTCCCAGCGCTTCCCCGCTCAGGCTGTTCTCAGAAGGACCTGATGGTGCGCAGGATAAAATGAAAAGGCTGACCAGTAAAAAAAGAAAAGTGCGCATTGGTTTATATCTCTCGTAATCCGTCATAATTGACCACATAATCTTCTGTACTCTTAACGGGTAGTTCATAATTCTTAGAATTGGCGAGTCCCACTCCCGCGTAGAAGGTGGCCGCGTCGAATTTTTTCGCATGTTCTTTAATGGTCTCCAAAAAAAACAGGTCTATTTCTTTAGGATCCTGCGGATAGGGAATTGCCCTCACGATAATGAAATGCAGTTTCTTATTCCTGAGCGCAACGAACTGCGGATCTTTCTTAAGCTTACTATTGATCCCCAGGAATTCAAATCCCTGTTCTTCCAGGTCCTTACCAACGATGTTCATTGCCAGGTTATGGAGCTCCTGTCTTGATAATTCTGCCATACTGCAAAGTTACATTTTATTTTATCGAGACCGAAAAGATAAAAAACAAAGAGACTGTCCAGAATGTTCATTTTACCTAACAGGGACACAAAAAGGAACAAAAAAAAAACAGCTACCAAAAGGCAGCTGTTTTACTATTATTCAATCAGGCAGGATTAGCCTCCAAAATCATCAAATCTTACATTTTCAGGCGGCACCCCAAAATCATCAGTCATTTTCTCGACTGCCTTGTTCATAAGTGGTGGTCCACAGAAATAGAATTCGATATCCTCCGGCTCATCGTGGTGGTTCAGGTAATTATCGATCACCACCTGGTGAATGAAGCCTACGAATCCGTCTCCTTCTCCGTCAAGTCCATCCTTGACCTTCCAGTTATCCTCTTCCAGAGGCTCAGATAGGGCCACATAGAACTTGAAGTTAGGGAAGTCTCTTTCCAGCGCCCGGAAGTGTTCCAGATAGAACAATTCCCGCTTGGATCGTCCACCATACCAGTAGGTAACTTTTCTGTCGGTTTTAAGGGTTCTGAACAGGTGATACAGATGCGACCTCATTGGCGCCATCCCGGCACCACCTCCAACATATAACATTTCGGCATCACTGTGGTTGATAAAGAATTCCCCGAATGGTCCTGAGATGGTTACTTTGTCTCCTTCTTTTTGATTAAAGATGAAAGAAGATGCTATCCCCGGGTTTACGCTCATCCAGTCATTCTTGGCACGATCCCATGGCGGGGTCGCCACCCTCACATTCAGCATGATCCTTCTTCCCTCTGCAGGGTAAGAAGCCATCGAGTAGGCACGCTCCACAACCTCTGTGTTCTTCATCACAAGCGGCCAAAGGTTAAAGGTATCCCACTCTTTTTTGAATTTATCAGGTTCCCCGGGATGCTCCTCAGGGTGCGCAGAGATATCCATATCTTCATACTTCACCTCACACTTAGGGATCTCGATCTGGATATACCCTCCGGCTTTATAATCCATATCCTCAGGGATCTCCACAACGAATTCCTTAATAAAAGAGGCCACATTGTAGTTGCTCACTACGGTAGCTTCCCATTTCTTGATCCCGAAGATCTCTTCAGGGATCTGGATCTTCATATCGTTCTTGACCTTCACCTGGCACCCAAGGCGCCATCCGTCGGCAATTTCCTTACGGCTGAAGTGGGGCTCTTCGGTTGGAAGGATCGTCCCCCCGCCTTCAGAAACAATACACTTACACTGCACACAGGTTCCCCCACCTCCACAGGCAGAAGGAAGGAATAGTTTGTTGTCTCCAAGAGTGGACAGTAACGTCCCTCCTGAACCAACTTCCAGGTCCTTTTCTCCGTTGATGTTTATTTTTACCGGTCCTGATGGGATCAATTTGGCCTTGGCGCCCAGAAGCACACTGACCAGAATTAAGATCAGAACTAAAAATACAATTACACTTGCTATAATAACTGTCATAACTTTCCTTTATATTTTGATTCCCATAAAACTCATAAACCCTATCGCCATAAGTCCGGTAATGATAAAGGTTATTCCTAACCCCCTTAGCGGCGCCGGTATATTAGAGTACGCTATTTTCTCTCTAATGGCAGCAATTCCCAGAATAGCAAGGAACCAGCCAATTCCACTTCCAAACCCGTAGGTTACCGCTTCACTTATTCCTCCAAACTCTTTTTGCTGCATGAAAAGCGAACCACCAAGGATGGCACAGTTCACCGCGATAAGAGGAAGAAAGATCCCTAAAGCCCCGTATAGGGCCGGCGCGAATTTCTCAACGATCATCTCAACCAGTTGCACCATGGCCGCGATCACCGCGATAAACATGATGAAACTTAGGAAACTCAGATCGATGCTAGCATATTCTGCACCCAGCCATGACAAGGCTCCGGGCTGCAGTAAGTACGTATCAAGCAAGAAGTTGATAGGTACGGTCATCGTAAGTACGAAGATAACAGCTGCACCCAGCCCTACTCCAGTCTTAACGGTCTTTGATACTGCCAGATATGAACACATCCCAAGGAAGTAGGCAAAAACCATATTTTCTATGAAAATACTCCTGACAAATAAATTTATATAATCCATAGTATATTTTTTAGCTGTTGTTTACCGGGTCACACAAAGCGCCCCATTATTTTACAGTACGTTCCTTTGAGGTTCAATTAATTTACGGTTCCTGGCACGTTGCACCCAGATGAGGATCCCCACAACGATAAGGGCCATTGGGGATAGCAACATCAGTCCGTTATCTTCATATCCCATAGCATAAAGACCCGTAGATTCTGCCATGGTCACTCCTTTGTGCCCAAGGACCTCATACCCGAACAATTTTCCTGCACCCAGCAATTCCCTGAAGAAAGCCACGATGATAAGGATCAAACCATAACCGGCCGCGTTTCCTATCCCGTCAAGGAAAGACCTGTAAACGCCGTTTCCTAAGGCGAAAGCTTCGAGACGCCCCATAATGATACAGTTGGTAATAATAAGTCCGATAAATACCGAAAGCTGCCTGCTCACATCATAAGCATAAGCTTTAAGGACCTGGTCAACCAGGGCCACCAAAGAGGCGACTACTACCAGTTGAACGATGATCCTGATACGGCTGGGTATCATATTTCTTAATAAGGAGATGATCACGTTACTGGCCGCCATTACCGCTACCACGGCAATTGCCATTACCACAGCCGGTTCCAGCTGCACGGTGATCGCCAGTGCCGAACATATTCCCAGAACCTGAACGGTGATGGGGTTGTCATCATCTAAAGGATCAGTCAATAGTTTTTTGTTCCTTCTGGACAATAATCCTTCTTTCTCTTCAGAACCTGAGGCTAAGAAAAGCACCATGGCTTTCTTCTTGGCCTCCTTCTCTTCCTGTGTCATCTCAGCGCGTTGCCCAGATGTATTGTTTTTTACTTCCTGTGCCATAACAATTAATTATTTGGTACATTAATGTCTGCTTGCTTTCTAAAGTAAGGCAGGTAATGCCCCAGCCTTTCAGAGATCATATCAGAAACCCCGTCTCCCGTGATGGTCGCTCCCGAGATGGCGTCTACCTTGTTTGGGTCTCCCACACTTCCGCCTTTAACTACAGATACCCCTACCAGATTTCCGGTGTCGTCAAAGATCTGCTTTTCTGCGAAGCGCTCCCTGAACCACTGCTCGGTGATAAGAGCTCCAAGACCCGGAGTTTCTCCAAGATGGTCGAAAGTTGCTCCTTTCACAGTGTTCACATCATCTTTAAGTGCGATGTATCCAAAAATAGCATTCCAGAGTCCCGATCCTCGAAGCGGTACGATATAATAATCCTCCCCTTCAACATTTGCCACATATAAAGGCAGGTTCTGGGTTTCGGCCGATTTCTTAAGCTCCTTTGCGAGATCTACATCAAAAGCGTTAACCCCTTCTCTTTCTTCCCCCTGGGAATCCAACACCACCTGTTCTGTGATGTACTGATCAAACAGCTCCTGGGCTTCTTCCTTTTCTGCCTGTATTCCTACAGTTGCAAGAATACTCTGCATTTTATCAATTCGCATATTCTCGTATTGCCTTGGCTGCAATGAAGTGGCTGCGAAGGCCAGGATAACCCCTACCACGATCACCATGATGATGGCGAAAGTAAATGTGTAGGCGTTACTATTGGTCTTATTTACTGATTTTTCTTCCATAACTAAACTGCGGTTTTTACTTGTGCATTAACATCTGCCTTCTTCCTCTTAAGCCTGCGTTTGATGTTCGCCTCTATAACATAATGATCGATCGTTGGCGCAAAAACGTTCATCAACAGGATCGCAAGCATTACCCCTTCCGGATAGGCCGGGTTGAACACCCTGATCATTACCGAGAAGAATCCGATAAGGAAACCATAGATCCATTTTCCTTTGAAGGTCTGAGAGGCCGATACCGGGTCTGTTGCCATAAAGACAATACCAAAAGCCAGTCCCCCTACGATAAGGTGAAGATACCATGGGAAATTGGTCAGTTCATTTCCTGCAATTCCAAGGGAAGGAAGTGCATTAAAGATCAAGCCCATCACGATCGCTCCAAGAACGGCGCTTACCATGATCCTCCAGCTTCCCACTTTAGTGAAAATAAGGAACAGGGCACTCAGCAGGATAAGGAAGGCAGAAGTCTCCCCCATTGATCCCGGGATAATCCCCCAGAACATATCCATAGCGCTGTACTGCACCTCATCCCCCGCTGCCAGTGATCCTAAAATAGTCTCTCCTGAAACAGCGTCTAAATTACTGGCCTCACTCACCCATACGCTGTTACCAGACATATACGTTGGATACGCGAAAAAGGCGAAAGCACGAGCTGTAAGCGCAGGGTTAAGGATATTCATCCCGGTTCCCCCGAAAGCCTCTTTACCAATGACCACAGCAAAAATAACAGATACGGCAACCATCCATAACGGGATATCGACCGGCATGATCAATGGGATCAAAAGTCCCGTCACCAGATATCCTTCATTCACTTCGTGCCCCCTAAAGATAGCGAAGGCGAATTCAATCCCCAATCCTACCGCATAGGAAACAACGATCATCGGCAACATTTTAAGCGCGCCGTGTCCAAACGCCTCCCAGAAGGAAACCTCGGTCTGGATCTGTGATAGGTATTGATATCCGGTATTCCACATAGCGAAGATCAAAACCGGAATAAGCGAGACCACCACAGTGATCATTACCCTCTTCAAATCCACTGCATCCCGAACGTGGGCCCCTTTATGGG
>JBEPWW010000171.1:0-5983 GCA_041642215.1 Salinimicrobium sp.
CACCAAAGATCACAATGACCGTTTCAAAGTATGCAAAGAACCAAGCGTCTATTTGTTTTTCTATAATATACTTCAATGTTAATCCTAATGTCATAAAGAATACAAACAATAAACTCATTAGCCATTTTAAATTCTCTGTCGTTCTCATAGTGCTGATAATTAATTGGTTATGATTAAATTTACAAAAATTTATGGCCTGGTTTGTGATTATTTAACGAATTAGATCATAAAGTGCGAAGAGGATTACAAAAATTTTGATAATTCTTTGAATTAAGAAGCTTGTTTTGAGATATTTGTGGCTTTCAGCATATAAAAAAAGAGGCCGAAGCCTCTTTTAAGAATTATAATTGAAGAATTTTTTCTTTTATTCACAGGACTGTGGTTCAGTTTCTCCTAAAACCATGTCGTTTCTTTTAGCAGACCAGTCATCTACGTAACCATCACCTTCAAATTCTATGGTGATCGTTACTTCCTCGCAGGCTTCCACGTATCCTTCCCAGCGGGTAACGTTGGCATTTGAATTTTCAACAGAGGGGTGATCTTCATTTTCGGTAAGGACATTACTCCATTTGTTTGTAATGACGGTATTATGATTAAGCCCTCCCTGGATGACGATCCAGCCGGCTTCTTCAGCAGTGAAAGTTAAATCGAGGGTATTGGTTGCCCCGCAAGTGAGATCGGCGACCAGTTCATTGGTGCAATCATTGCAGTCTTCGACAGTAACAGTGACTTCTGTAAAGCCTCCACTACCTATTTTGTACCGTAGATCATGATCCCCGGCAGTTTCAAAGGTATGGTCGAAACACGCCTGGGTGTTGGCACTGTCATGAAAAACAAGGACCCAGTATTCGGTTTCTACTTCCTCAGTTTCCGGATCGTCGCCCATGTATTTGCGTTGTACCAGTAAATTGGTCTCTTTAGTATTGGGTCCGGCATAATCCTGCGGGAACTCTAAACAAAATTCAGCTTCTTCCCCCGCACAAACTAGTTCAGGAATGTTGAAAGATTCTGTTTGAGTACTCTTCACCTTCGCGTCAAGGCTGTTAAAATCATCGTTTTCGATGGGGTCCACACTACACGCTACCATTAAAAAGCCGGCTAGCGATAAAAACATTAGTTTTTTCATAATTGGTTGGTTTAAAAATGTTAGAAATTATAACCCAATTTACCTAATTATAAGACTCGTAATTTGCTGTGTTTCAGTTATTCGATGATCGTGTGGGAAAAATCGACCATTGTTAAGGGAGCTTGTGCGAAAAGATGCTAAATGCTTTTAGGCTATTAAACGATCAGTAGCTCCAAAACCAGGTACCAAAGAAAAGTCGTAGCCAGGGAAAAGGGGATCCCAATACCCAGGATGATATTGGCGAGCTTTGGGTTAAGGTTATACTCGGTTGCTATAATGGTCCCGGTGACCATGGGGGGCATGGCAGCCTCGAAAATGCTCACTTTTGCAATTAGATCGGTGAGGCCAAAAAGCAGGGAAACACTCAGTATAATAAGAGGGGCCAGGATAAGTTTATAGGAAAGGGAGAGACTGATGAGGCGAGCGTCTTCTTTCCAGGCCTTCAGTTTGAGTTGTAAACCCACAGAGAACAGGGCCAGGGGAACAAGTGTCAAAGCCAGGGAATTAAGCAGCGGATCCACCGGCTCCAGGGAAGTGAACAGGGGGAGGAGGAAGGCCAGGCAAAAAGCTATAAAAGGGGGAAATAAAAGGATCTTTTTGAGAATCATTCCTGGATTGAAGGTTCCTTCATTCGAAGCCTTAGTGGCCGAAATGATCCCAAAGGTTGCCATTACCAGAAAGGAGGCCTGGTCACAGAGCACAGCGATCTGAAGGCCTTCTGTTCCATAATAGGCTTCGGTTAACGGAAACCCGAGGAAGGAGGTGTTCCCCAGGCCCGACGTAAGAAATAAGGCAGCTCTTGTAGCCGGGCTCATTTGGATAAACCTGTTAAGGATATTGACGAATATATAGCTGCCGGTCCATACCAGGAGCGGCATCAGAAAGGGCAGCACCAGGGAAAGGTCCCACTCAATCTTTGGGATATATTTTAAGGCCACTGCAGGTAAGGCGACGTTGATGACCCAGGCATTTACCGCTTTATGGCTGTCCTGGGGGAGTGTTTTATATCTCCTGCTCAGCATTCCGGCAAACAGGCAGATGCCTATTAGAGCAAAGTTCATCATAAATCAGCTAATATAATTCCAGATATTCTTGTGCTTAGCGAGCTGTGCATAGGTATATCTCAGTACCTTGTTCTTTTCCAGTTCCAGTTTGGGGTCCTCTTTCAGGACCTTAAGCGCATAGGAACGGGCGGTTTTAAGAATATCATTATCTTTCACAATATCTGCGATTTTAAGATTGAGAACTCCGCTTTGCTGGGTGCCCATGATATCTCCCGGACCCCGTAATTTCAGGTCTACTTCAGCGATCTCGAAACCATCATTGGTGGCCACCATGGTTTCCAGCCTGGTTTTGCTGTCAGCCGAAAGTTTATGGCCGGTCATAAGGATGCAGTAGCTCTGTTCGGCACCCCTTCCTACACGACCCCTCAGCTGGTGCAGCTGTGAAAGACCGAAGCGTTCAGCGCTTTCAATGATCATCACGCTGGCATTGGGCACATTCACGCCAACTTCGATAACCGTGGTAGCTACCATGATCTGGGTTTCCCCCCGAACGAAACGATCCATTTCATAATCCTTGTCAGCAGGTTTCATCTGGCCGTGAACGATAGAGATCTGATAATCGGGCATGGGAAATTCCCTCACGATACTTTCATAGCCGTCCATAAGATCTTTATAATCCATTTTTTCAGACTCCTGGATCAACGGGTAGACCACATATACCTGCCTGCCTTTTTTCACTTCATCTTTTATGAACCTGAAGACCTTCAGCCTGTTGCTGTCGTAGCGATGTACGGTCTTAATACTTTTTCGCCCCGGGGGCAGCTCATCAATGACAGAGATATCCAGGTCTCCGTAAAGGCTCATAGCAAGGGTTCTGGGGATGGGAGTAGCGGTCATTACCAGGATGTGCGGTGGCAGGTGATTCTTTTTCCAGAGTTTTGCTCTTTGCGCCACCCCAAACCTATGTTGCTCATCGATGATCGCCAGTCCCAGGTTTTTGAACTTCACCTTGTCTTCCAGGAGGGCATGTGTACCTATTAAAAGATGCAGCTCTCCATTCTCCAGGCTGGCGTGAATCTTTTTTCTTTCTGCAGTCTTTGTAGAGCCGGTAAGAAGTTGTACTTCAATCCCCAGTTCTTCCACCAGTTCTTTGATCCCGTTGTAGTGCTGGGTAGCCAGGATCTCTGTGGGAGCCATGAGGCAGGCCTGGAAATCATTATCCAGTGCCAGAAGAACGGTCATTAAGGCCACAATGGTTTTTCCTGAACCTACATCCCCCTGTAGCAGGCGGTTCATCTGGGCACTGCTCCCCAAATCCTGCCGAATTTCTTTGATCACCCTCTTTTGGGCAGCGGTAAGGTCAAATGGCAGGTGCTGTTCATAAAACCTGCTAAAATGGTCCCCAACCTGGTCAAAGGGGAAGCCTTTTATCTTTTGCTTGCGAAGCATGTTCTTCATCAACAGCTGCAGCTGTATATAGAATAATTCTTCAAATTTAAGCCTGAACTGCGCTTTCGCCAGCAATTCCTGGCTCTTTGGAAAGTGCACATTGAATAATGCTTCTGCTTTGGGCATCAGGTGCAGTTCCTCCCTTATCTCTGCCGGGAGGGTATCATAGAACTTCGCTCCGGTTTCCAGAAAGAGCTGTTGTACGCATTTGCTGATCGTGCGGTTGGTAAAACCCGATTTGCCGAGTTTTTCTGTAGAGGGATATACCGGTTGCATAGCCGTCCTCAGGTTCTTTTTGTAATCCTCAACCAGCTCCATCTCAGGGTGCGGCATGCTGAACAGCCCGTTGAACCAGTTCGTTTTCCCAAAGATCACATAAGGCATATTGATCTTGAGATTCTCCCTGATCCATTTATGACCCCTGAACCAGACCAGTTCCATCTTTCCGGTATCATCAATAAAATCAGCAACCAGACGTTTTCCGCGTTTTTGGTCTACCGTTCGAACGCCAGTTATTTTTCCAACCACCTGTACGTCTGCATTATTTCTCTGCAGCTCATTGATCTTGTAAAAACGGGTTTTATCAAGGTAGCGGTTTGGAAAAAAATTAAGCAGGTCTTGGTAGGTGTGGATACCTGTCTCTGTGCGCAAAAGATCGGCTCTGTTCGGGCCGATTCCCTTGAGGTAGTCTATGGGGGTTTGCAGCAGATTGGGCTTCATGGAACGAAGATAAAAAAAAAGCCCGATGCCCGCCCGAAAACGCAAAATTCAACCCATATTTTTTTCGTAATTTTCTCCTGATTTTCAATCCTGATGATTTTCCATGAAACTCTTTTTTTTACTGTTCTTTTTCCTCCTTAATTTCTGCGGAAGCTTTGCCCAGCAAACATCCCGTGTGGATTTCACTCATTTACAGGCAGAGATCCATGTCCTGCCTTCAAAACAGCAGGTCAGCGGGGAAGTTTCCTTTAGGTTTGATATTATCGGGGAGACCGATTCTATTTATATAGATGCCCGAAACATGGATTTTACGAATGTGAGCCTGAACGGGGAAACTGTCCATACGCACAATGATGGAAAACGGCTGTGGGTGATTTCAGGGTTTGAAAAATCCCGGGATAATGAGTTGAAGCTGGAATATGTTGCCCGTCCAGAACAGGCCATGTATTTTATAAGGATAGCGGGTCAAGATGAACGGGAGGATTACCAGGTCTGGACCCAGGGACAGGGGAAATACACGTCCCACTGGCTTCCCAGCTTTGATGATAGCACAGAGAAACTGGAATTTGACCTTAGGGTCCATTACCCTAAAGGAGCCGAAGTGGTGGCTAATGGGTTCTTACAGGAGAAAACAGTACTTAATGATTCTATGGTTAGGTGGGAGTTTGACATGAAGAAGCCTATGAGCAGTTATCTGGTGGCAATAGCTGCCGGGGATTTCGGGCATTTTGAAGAGACCTCTTCCGGTGGGACTCCTTTGCTTATGTACTACCCTTTGGGAAAAGAACACCTGGCAGAACCTACCTACCGGTATACCGGGGAAATCTTCGATTTTCTGGAGACAGAGATTGGGGTAGCATACCCCTGGCAGAATTACAAACAGGTGCCCGTGCGGGATTTCCTCTATGCCGGAATGGAAAATACAGGGACCACTATCTTTTCTGATCTGTTTTTGGTAGATAGTACAGGCTATCATGATCGTAATTATGTAAATGTCAATGCCCATGAACTCGCCCATCAATGGTTCGGGAACCTGGTAACCGCTGTTTCTGGTGAGCATCACTGGTTACAGGAAGGTTTTTCTACCTATTATGCCCTGCTGGCGGAAAAAGAAGTATTTGGGGAGGATTATTATTACTGGAAATTATTTGAGAGTGCAGAGGAGCTCAAAGAAATGAGTGATTCGGGAAAAGGGGAGTCTCTTATGGATCCCCGGGCAAGTTCGCTCACCTTCTATAAAAAAGGGGCCTGGGCACTTCATATCCTGAAAGAACGAATAGGGGAGAAGGCTTTTAGGGACGGGGTCGCGAATTATCTGGAGGCGCATAAATTTGGGGTTGCCGGCACTTCAGACCTTATCCACGAGATGGAAAAAGCCAGCGGAGAGGATCTATCAGATTATGAACAGCGATGGCTGAGGAATGCTGCCTTCCAGGGAACAGAAGCATTGCAGTCGTTGCAAAGATCTGCATTTATACAGGAGTACCTGGAGGTCGCTGCCCTTAGAAATGTTCCTCTGGAAAAAAAACGCCGCCTGCTGGACCGGGCACTTAATCTTCCTGTCAATGATTTTATAGGGCAGGAAGTAGTGAACCAGCTCTCCCTTGAAGATCCTCTGGCGGCCCTGGAATTGTACCGCAAAGCATTCGGGACCCATAACCGTTATGTGCGGCAGGCAATAGCT
>JBEPWW010000172.1:0-5914 GCA_041642215.1 Salinimicrobium sp.
TTCCTCCCGTAGCTTGTTTTCAAGGTAACGCTTGTAAGGTTCCTTCACGTACTGCGGTAAATTACAGAAGAATGCGAACTGTGGCTGCGGGGTTGGCAGCTGCATGCAGAATTTGATCTTCACATATTTTCCTTTATAGGCCGGCGGCGGATAAGCCTCCACGATAGGCAGCATCACCTCATTGAGCTCACTGGTCTTTATCTTTTTGCTGCGGTTCTTATACACCTCCACTGCCGTTTCTATGGCTTTGAATATGCGTTGCTTGGTGAGCACAGACATGAAAACGATTGGCACATCTGTAAACGGTTCCATCTCGCGGCGAATGGCTTTTTCATATTCCTTCATCGTGTTGGTCTCCTTGTCCACAAGGTCCCATTTATTTACCAGCACCACGATCCCTTTGCGGTTTCTTTGTGCCAGCCAGAAGATATTCTGGACCTGCCCGTCAAATCCCCTCGTGGCATCCATGACTATCAAACATACATCGGCATGTTCGATCGCCCTTACAGAACGCATGACCGAATAAAATTCCAGGTCTTCCTTCACCTTTGATTTTCTGCGGATACCTGCCGTATCCACCAGGTTGAATTCAAAGCCGAAACGGTTATACCGGGTATCGATGGAATCACGGGTAGTACCCGCCACATCTGTAACTATATAACGCTCTTCCCCTATAAGGGCATTTATGAACGAGGATTTTCCCGCATTGGGACGTCCCACCACCGCGAATCGCGGCAATTCGGTTTCTTCTTCAGCCGGTTTCTCGGGAAGGCCTTCTACCAGGGCATCCAGCAATTCGCCGGTGCCACTCCCGCTGGTACTGGCAATTGGATAATACTCACCCAGCCCCAGAGAATAGAATTCCACCGCATTTTCAAGCCGTTTGGCATTGTCTACTTTGTTGACTACAAGGAACACAGGCTTCTGGGCCTTGCGTAAAAGGTTAGCCACATCTTCATCCATAGGAGTGATCCCGGTTTCCACATCTACCATGAAAAGGATCGCATCTGCCTCATCAATGGCAAGCTCTACCTGCTTATCGATCTCGGCTTCAAACACATCATCGCTTCCCACTACATATCCCCCGGTATCTATCACAGAGAAATTACGCCCGTTCCAGTCGGTTTTACCGTAATGCCTGTCCCTGGTAACCCCACTCACAGAGTCCACAATGGCCTCCCTTCGCTGGATTAACCGGTTAAAAAATGTTGATTTCCCTACGTTGGGTCTTCCCACGATAGCTACAATACTACTCATACTCCTATTCTTGATTTATGCGGCAAAATTAGGCTTTTTTAAGTTAAGAAAACTTATGCAAGGCAAAGAGAAGAAACTTTGGCCCCGCAACGCGGCTTCCGGAGGCCGGGGATCGGCCTTCAGCCCGAAACAGCCATGGCAAAAAACCTGACCTCCGGTACCGGAAAGTTTCTACGGAAATTTTCAGAGCTTATTTAAATTCAATAAGCCTATTTGTCGTTATAACCAAATCTTCTTAACTGCCTCGCATCACTGCGCCAGTTCTTATTTACTTTTACGTACAACTCCAGGTGCACCTGCTTGCCGAAGAATTTCTCCAGGTCCTTACGGGCCTCCACTCCCACTCTTTTCAAGGCCGCCCCTTTGTGCCCAATGATGATCCCTTTCTGGGTTTCCCGCTCCACCATGATCACACTGCGCATGCGAATGATCTCTTCCTCTTCAAAGAATTCTTCTGTCTCTATCTCGACGCTGTACGGGATCTCTTTTTTATAGTGCATCAGGATCTTTTCCCGAATGATCTCGTTCACAAAGAACCGCTCCGGCTTATCGGTTAACGTATCCTTTGGATAAAAAGCAGGGGATTCGGGCAGAAGATCAATGATGCGCTGGAATACCTGCGGCACATTAAACCCCTCCAGGGCAGAAACCGGAAATATTTCGGCACCGGGTACTTTCTCCTTCCAGAGCTGCACCTGTTCTTCCAGCTGCTCCTGGTTGGATTTATCAATCTTATTCAGCAGCAGCAATACAGGGATATCAGAATGGATGATCTTCTTAAAAAAAGCCTCATCCTTTAATTCTTTCTCCCCGATCTCTACCATATAGATGAGCACATCTGCATCTTCAAAAGCCGATTTCACAAAATCCATCATCGAAGCCTGCAACTGGTAAGCAGGTTTAATGATACCGGGGGTATCACTTAGGATCACCTGAAAATCCTCACCATTCACTATTCCCAGGATACGGTGCCGGGTAGTTTGGGCTTTGGAGGTGATAATAGATAATTTTTCACCTACAAAGGCATTCATGAGGGTAGATTTCCCCACGTTAGGATTACCAATGATATTTACAAACCCAGCTTTATGTGCCATATTAATTTTTTTTCAAAGATATCTTATTTAAAAAATCCTGCCTAAGCAGGCCCTTAAAAATACCGTTCATTTCTGCAAAGATATTGACATTGAGGCTCGGGGGTTCTGAAAACTCTCTTAAAATTAAGAAGCCTAACTTCCTGACCTATTAATTTTTGTGTTTAAATAAAAAATGTAATTTTGCCGGCTCTTATGAAGCACAGCAAAAGAATCATATCCTCTTTGATCACTCCGCCCTAAAAGGCTGCCTTCACCCTTATCCTATTTTTGCATTTTTTTCGAGGAATCCTTTCCTTATTTAATAGTTATATAATTTATTCAAGATGAAAAAGATTTTCAACCTTTTTGATTTCTCCCAAAAAGTAGATTACAAGATCGAGATCTTAGCCGGCTTAACAGTAGCCCTGGCTTTGATCCCCGAAGCGGTGGCATTTGCCATGATAGCAGGCCTGTCTCCCCTCACCGGTCTTTACGCGGCTTTTGTAATGGGCCTCATCACTTCCATTTTTGGAGGACGGCCGGGAATGATCTCCGGCGCCACCGGAGCCGTGGCCGTGGTCATTGTGGCCCTGGCAATTTCACACGGGCCCGAATATGTTTTCGCCACTGTAGTGCTCGCCGGGATCATCCAGGTAATCGCAGGGGTCCTGCGCCTGGGAAAACTGATAAGGCTGGTGCCCGAATCTGTGATCCTTGGTTTTGTGAACGGACTGGCGATCATTATTTTCATGTCGCAACTGGACCAGTTCAAGATCACTAATGAAGCCGGGGAACTGGTGTGGATGACCGGAGAATCCCTCTATATGCTTTTAGGACTGGTAGGGATCACCATTCTTATCATATGGGGGCTCCCAAAACTCACGAAGGTCTTTCCATCCTCCCTGGCTGCCATCCTGGTGGTTTTCGGGATCGTGGTTTTCTTTGGGATCGACACCAAAACAGTGGGCGATATCGCATCCATTGACGGCGGCTTCCCTCCCTTTCACATTCCCATGGTCCCATTTTCCTGGGAAACCTTCATGCTTATATTACCCTATGCGGCCATCATGGCAGGAGTAGGCCTCATTGAAAGTTTGCTTACCCTAAACATCCTCGACGAAATAACAGAGACCCGCGGTAACGGAAACCGTGAATGTGTGGCCCAGGGATCTGCCAACATCCTTTCCGGATTCTTTTCGGGAATGGGAGGTTGTGCCATGCTTGGGCAAAGTCTTATTAACGTCTCCTCGGGCGCGCGGGCAAGGCTCTCCGGAATTGTGGCTGCTGTAATGCTGCTGGTTTTCATCATGTTTGCCGCAGATCTTATTTCGCTGCTTCCAATGGCAGCGCTTACGGGAGTAATGATCATGGTGGCTGTAGGTACGTTTGAGTGGGCGAGTCTCAAAACTTTCCGAAGAATGCCAAAATCTGATGTACTGGTAATGGTACTGGTAACCGTGGTGACCATTGTGCTCCACAACCTGGCCCTGGCTGTACTGGTAGGGGTGATCATCTCTGCCCTGGTATTTGCCTGGGACAACGCCAAACGTATTCGGGCCCGTAAGCATATCGATGATAAAGGGGTTAAGCACTACGAGATCTATGGACCGCTTTTCTTTGGATCTGTACAGGTGTTTAATGAAAAATTCGATATCCTTAACGATCCTGAAGAGGTGATCATCGATTTTTCTGAAAGCCGCATCGTGGATATGTCGGGTATTGAAGCCGTCAACAAACTTACGGAGCGGTACCACAAACAGGGCAAAAAGCTGCACTTAAGGCACCTGAGCCCCGATTGCCGCCGATTGCTTCAAAAAGCCGACGCGATCATCGATGTAAATGTGATGGAAGATCCTACCTATAAAGTAGCGGTAGACAAACTGTAAAATACAGCATCCGCTTTAAAAAATACAGCCATTAGCGAAAGTTAATGGCTGTATTTTTGGCATACCTGTTTGTGATCATCTTTTAATACCCTAAAACCCCCTAAAATTGGGGTGTCTAAATTTATCTTGATATCTTTATAAGTAAACAATTTCAGAAAACCATTTTAGCTATGATAGACGAGAAAGACCAGGAAATAGGAGGGCCTCCCTCCATCAAGAACAAGGCTCTTCGTATCAACCTGAACGAATATATCTATGGGACCTTCGCCGAGATTGGGGCCGGCCAGGAAACGGTGCGAAATTTTTTTAGGGCAGGAGGCGCCTCGGGCACCATCGCGAAAACCCTGAGTGCCTATGATAAGGATTTCAGCGATGCGATATACGGTCTTGAACCCCAAGGACGTTATGTGACCGAAGCCCGGCTCAAGAGCATGCTCGCCTGCGAAACCCAACTCATCGAACAGCGACTAAAGCGGGAAAAGCACCCCAGGAAATTGTTCTTTAGCTATGCCAATACAGTGGCCACCATAGACTTCGCCAAGAAATATAAGGGACACGGCTGGCTGGGTATCCGCTTCCAGTCACACCCCAAGGAGGATTACAGTGAGATCCTGCTCCATATCCAGTTTCACGAAAGTACCGCAGCCCTGCAACAGATCACACTGGGCATCCTGGGGGTCAACCTCATCCACGGCGCCTTTTACCACCATGATGACCCCAAAGAACTGCTAAAACATCTGTACGACCACATAAGCAAAGACCAGATCGAGATCGATACCATCAACTTTACAGGTCCGCTGTTTGAAAATGTGGACAACCGCCTTATGAGCCTGCAACTCGTGAAGAACGGAATGACCGATGCGGTGATGTTTGCCCCTGACGGGAATAACGTCCTACCTGCCAGCGTACTCTACAAGAAGAACATCCTCACCCTACGGGGAAGCTTTAGGCCGGTGACCAAAGTGAATATGAACATGTATGAAAAGTCCTTGGAGCTATTCCTCAAGGAAAAGAAGGTCAACAAAGAAAAAACAGAAGTGATTTTCGAGATCACCCTGTCAAATTTAAGGACCCAGGGAGATATCGATGAAAAGGACTTCCTGGACCGGGCCGATCTACTCTGTACCCTTGGCCAGACGGTGATGATCTCTAATTTCCAGGAGTATTACAAAGTGGTGGAATATTTCTCACAGCACACCAGTGAACGTATGGGGCTTACCATGGGAATCAAAACCTTCGTTGACATATTTGACGAAAAATACTACCGCCATTTGAGCGGGGGAATTCTGGAAGCCTTTGGAAAACTCTTCTTCAGGGACCTCAAGATCTACCTTCACCCGCTGAAAGATGAGGAAACGGGAGAGATTATTACCAGCGAAAACCTGAAGGTCCATCCGCGAATGAAAGAACTGTATAAGTTTTTCAAGGAAAATGGCCGGGTAGTCGATATCTCGGATTATGATCCTGAAATACTCGACATTTTTTCCAGGACCGTGCACAAAATGATCAGCGAAGGCAAATCAGGCTGGGAAGAGATGCTGCCTGAAAAAACCACGGCAATGATCAAAGAAAATAATCTTTTCAGAACCAGACAGGAAACTCCCGGGTAGTCCGGGAGTTTAATTTTATCGGGCGCACCTCACACAGTACAGACTTTCAGGCCTGATCATGAGTCGTCCTGCAGGAATGGCATCTTTA
>JBEPWW010000173.1:0-5851 GCA_041642215.1 Salinimicrobium sp.
CTTGATGCAGTTTCGAAATCTAATTGAGGATACGTGTAAAGTTGGTGGTTTTCGGCCGGCTTTGCATCGACAACCAAGCGAAGACTAAGCGTGTAGAAAGCAATTGAGTTGCTTGTTTGGACGAGGGTTCGAACCCCTCCGACTCCACAATCAAGCGCAGCTATGCTGCGGATTAAAACAGGAAAACCTGCCAGGCCGTTTCGCTTGAGCAGGTTTTTGTGTTTTAAAACGTCTGGCCCGCAGGGACAGATAAAGCATGGCTGACATTTGCAGTATGGGATTCATTAGGGGAAGACGCAGCCAACCCCTCCGACTCCACAATCAAGCGCAGCCATGCTGCGGATTAAAACAGGAAAAACCTGCCAGGCCTTTTCGCTTGAGCAGGTTTTTGTGTTTTAAAACGTCTGGCCCGCAGGGACAGATAAAGCATGGCTGACATTTGCAGTATGGGATTCCCTAGGGGACGGCGCAGCCAACCCCTCCGACTCCACCTAAGCGCGATACTTTTGAGCACCCAACGTCAGAAGGCCAAAATAGCGAGATGTGCGAGGGCTTGCGCCCCCGCTAAAGCTTTAGCGCACGAGGGCGGTGGACGAGGGTCCACCTCTAAAAATTCTTATATATGGAATTATCTTATGTTGTTTGTATCCTGAAATGCTCCACCGGCCAATACTACACTGGCTTCACAGAAGGCATTCAAAAGAGACTAAAAAAGCACCAGAAAGGAGAAGTCCATTTTACTAAAGATAAACTACCTGTAGAACTTGTCCATCTTTCCCTATTTCCCACCAAGAAGAAAGCTTGCGATTTTAAGCGATACCTAAAAACAGGCTCGGGAGCAGCTTTTAGAAATAAGAGGCTACTATAAAGAAAACCTGCTAAGCCTTTCCGCTTGAGCAGGTTTTTGTGTTTAAGACGTCTGACCCGCAGGGACAGATAAAGCATGGCTGCACCTTCCTCCCTGCAGGCAGGTCTGCAATATGGGATTCATTAGTGTTAATTGATAAAATAAGCAGTCCAGATATTTTGAAGCTGACTGGGAGAAATTAAGAGTTGGGAGAGATATTACCCATTAATAACTCACTAATTTGTTATAGAAAAGTCTATTGTTCGATCTGAAGTTCTGGAATATTTTTCATTTTTCCATTCTCTTGCTTTCCCAGAATAACCACTTCCTTATTTTCTTTGTATTCATCAATGGCCAATAGAAGCTGGCCTATAGTATCTCTTCGTATTTTAATACCAGATTTTTGATTTTTATTTTTGACTTCAATATAATAACCATCTCTCAGGTCTTTTGGTTTTGTGGAAGGTCTTCCCATGATGAGCTTTTAATTAAGTGATTGCATAACTCCATTTTATGAGCAATCTCTATACCAAAATCCAGGCTGGATTTTATAAGAAGTGCCTTCAATAATATATAGATTAAGTTGCTTGTAAGGTTCCGCGTCTGATTCTGCGACTTTGGACGAGGGTTCGGGATCAACTAGATGAATTTGTCTCTGGACAGGCAGTTTTGCAGTATGGGATTCATTAGGGGAAGGCGCAAGCTAACCCCTAATACTGTAAAACACTTTCGAGCTATTTAAGGTGACAATCTCGTTGACAATTCCGCCCTCTAAAAATTCTTACAGCATCCTTACCGGCATTTGGTCCCAATCACCAAAAGTACTCCAGGACCTTAAAAAGTGTTAAATCCATGCCTGCTATCGCTAAACTTTTTTAAATGATCGAACCAATATAGAATACACCGCCTAACTTGCTCTCTGATCTAAAAAATGAACATCATGAAAAGAACAGTCTTAGTATTTTCTGCAGCACTTACCCTTTTAGTTGGATTCCAGTCCTGTAACGATGGAAACAGGGAAACCCGCAATACTGATCTCGATGCCACCGAGCAGAACATTGGGGAAGAAGAAATGCAAATGAGGGACACTCAGGAAACCCGGGAACTGGAAGACACTGATCTGGTTCCCTCCGGCACCTATACCGGAACAGCCAGAATAGTGGACCCCGAACAGAAAGAGATCTATCTCGAATTAGAGGATAACCGAACCCTGGAGTTGTATACCTCCAACGACACCCAATTCATGCGAAATGGGGAGCAGGTGGATTTTGATGCCCTTGAACAGGGACAGCGACTTGAAGTGGAGGTCGAAAGGCAGGGAGAGTCTTTAAAACCAATTAGGGTGCGGATTCTACAATAATAGAAAACTTTATTTCAATTTAAAGGAAGCTAAAAAAGGCGCGAAGGACCTAAGAACATCCCGCTTTTTTTTGCCTTTTACGACTTCCTTTGCTTGATGGTATCCATTTTATGAACCCTTATAATCAATATGGATCATTCTTCCCATATACTTTTATTCAATTCTTCTAAAGTATATAATTCATACGAACACAGTTCCTTACCTTATTAAAAACGAATTAAACCAGAACCTTAAAAATTCTCATGGCTTTGTGGTATAAAAAAACAGTACTACTTATTTGTTTCAGCTTTCTTTTGATCACCCCTTCCAGCTCCTACGGGCAATTCTTTGAAGAAGCCAATTTGGAAGGGGCTGGAGATGCCCTATATTTCGGGCTTCCGGCAGCAGCTCTTACTACCAGCCTTCTTTTAAAAGATTATGAAGGCACCTGGCAGTTTACCAAGAGTGCCATCCTCAACCAGGGTGTAACATTCACCATGAAGTACCTTATCAATAAACGCCGGCCTTTTGACGGGGGAGATTATGCATTCCCCTCGGGTCATACTTCTACTGCCTTTCAAAGCGCTTCCTTTTTTCACAGGCGGTATGGTTTTAAGTACAGCATTCCGGCATATGCGCTTGCAGGCCTCACTGCCTACAGCAGGCTTAACGCCAAAAAGCATGATGGCTGGGACATTCTGGCAGGTGCCATAGTAGGTATTGGAAGTACCTGGTTCTTCACCACTCCATACCAGCAGGAGCGTATGGAATTGACTTTTTCCGGCAGCACCGACTCCTATTTACTGGGGTTCAGATATACCTTTTAGAGCTTCTGGAAATAAGTGCAGGACATTTTTTTAGAAGCGGAATGACCCGGTTAAATTACAAATAGTGCTCAGGTCCTGGCTTCTACCGCGGTGAAATCCAGAATTGATCTTCCCATTCATCATCAGAAAATGAGATCTCCCCATGCCGTTCTTCAATCTCCTTCAATTGCCCGGGAGAGGCTGTTTGCTGGATCTCATTGAAGAGCTCCCTTTCCTCAAACCTTATATGCAGGTCCAGCTCCTCTTCTATACGCTTCAGGGCCTTTGGGACCTCAACCTCCTCATCAAAAAGCTGTCTTAAACGAAGGTGTTCTGCAAGGGCTCTTTTAACCATAGGGTGTTCATTGCCAAGGACAGGGAAAATAAACTTTTCTTCGGCTTCAAAATGAGGGTCCAGGTATTTTATCCTGAACCAGTCGAGATATTTTTTTATTCTGTCGGGTTCCACTTCTTTTTTGAACCCCTGCCGTATCTTCCAGCATAACAGCAAACCAAAATGATGTTCCCGGCTAAGGGGTTTGAGCGCTTCATGCCGTTTTATGGGTTTCTTCATTCTTTTATAGTTGATTTTCTTATTACGATTAAACAAGACCGGCAGGGAACTATTTGCAGAAAAATTTTTCCGCCCTGAAAAGCATTTTTTAGCCGAAACCTCAATTTTAAAAAAGTGTTTTCTCCAGGGCCAGGGCTCTCGGGAACAGGATGTTATTCTCCAGATGCATGTGTTGGTTAAGGTCCTGCTCAAATTCATCCAGTTTGGCATAATAAGCTCTGAACGTATTACAGGCATCTGCAGGTGGCGTATAGGCTTTGCTTAGAACCGCTATCCTCCTAAAGGTGCTCCCCACTTCCCTATGATCCTCTTCCATCATCCTAACCGGATTGGCAAGGCTGCCAAACTCAGGTATAGCCAATCTCCTTTCTTTCTTTTCCGCCTGGACCAGGTCCCTTATAAAGGGGAATACCACCAGCTCCTCTTTCCTGGTATGCCTGCTGAGTTCTATGGCCAGTTCGGCAAACAATCTCTGGATCTGGATCAATTCGGGATGATCATTTCCATACTTCCTTACCACCCGGGCCGATTCCTTTGTCAAAAGCGGAACATTTTTCCTGATATAAGCATGATGTACCTCTGTGATATGATGGGTAAGCCTATCCAGGTCCCAGTGGTTATAGCCTGTTTTCGCCGAACAATTGTTTTCTACACTGAGTAGATCCTCTTCCAGTTTATCATAGGCCGTCTTTGCTTCTTCGGCGGCTCTTTTGACTTTCAAAGCGCCTCCACAACAAAAATTTATTCCATGTTTTTTAAATACGGGGGCGGTATTGCTATTTTCGATGACCAGATCGGCTACTGTTTTATTTTCAGGAATTCTCATAGGAAAAATTTATACCGCTAAAATGAAAAAAATCTCCTTCATAGGTTATGACGAAGATCATATCAAACTGTTAATCCAATGGTTACAGCCCCGGTTTTTCCTCCCCGGATTTCCGAAGCAAAAAAAGAATTGCCGCGGTTATTGGTGAAGAACTAGGATGGGCAATTTGTTATTGATGCTGGCCTGCAAACCATGTTCTGTATGCAGGAAACGGTCACAGATACTCAGGTTTTTACCAAGAAGTACGATCATATCAAATTTTTCCTGCATCCCCAGCAGCAGCTCGGCACTGATGATCTCGGCATCATGAACGGTCTCAAAGTTGAGCTTGTTTTTCTGAAATCCGGTAAAGAGCATCTCCTCCCCTTCAACTCCGGCCAGACTCATAACAGGTTCTTTTTGGATCTCCAGCACGGTAAATCTTGCATTTTCAATGAGTCCGGGCTGGTTTAAAACCTGAAAGATCCTGTTATTTAAAGATGCTGAAAAGTCAATAGGGATCACCACCTTTTCAGGTTCGCCATATTCAACCGTATCAGGTACGGCCAACACATTGCATTTTATCTTTTTGATCACTTCGTAGGTATGAATACCCAGAAGCGTATCCTCAGAAAAATCTATTCTAACAGCCCCCATTACAATAAGATTAATACCTTTTTCATTAATGATCCTGCGGGTTGCGCTCACCAGGTCTTCTGTGGAGTACAGGGCGAAGAATCTATGTGCGGGGTTTGCCGTTGCCTTGCGTAAAACACCAATCCTATTCTCAAGCCTCTCCATCACCTCTCCGCTCCTTAATCCCGACTGCCCCTCCTTTGAACCACCGGCAGTCATGCCAATGTTAAGCAGGTAGAAATCTACAGGTATGTTTTCCAGGAATTTAAGGGCATACTCCCCTGCATTCTGGGCCACTCTGGATAAATCGGTTAATATTAATACATTCATTTATAGATAATTACACAAACAGGCCGCGAAACTACCCTGCTTCTGAAGAAAAAAAAATGACGAAGATCACATTTTTCCCATTTCAGATAACTTTAATCCAGATTCCTAGTAAAAAATATATGGCATATTTCAATTGTCCAATTTGAAAGAAAGCGGCTGTGAGCAGTCGGCGATATTTTTTTTATCTTAGAACAGGATTACAACTCTATGAATAGTTGCCGGTTTCCGCCCATAATTACTGAATGATTTTCTTATGAACTACAAAAAAATTCTTTCTTTCCCCATACCTGTTTTTTCCTGCCTGAGGCTTTTTCCCCTTCTTCTCTTCTTTCTGCTGTGTACCCCTGTGGAACTTCAGGCCCAGCTAATTCCTGAGCCACAGACAGAAGCTGAAGAATCACCTGAACCCCAGTGGCCTGAAGATGAGCTGGGAAGGCGAACCCCCAGGGGTACGGTAGCGGGTTTTCTTTCGGCCGTTGCCAGTAAGGATTATGAAGAAGCCAGTGCATATTTT
>JBEPWW010000174.1:0-5819 GCA_041642215.1 Salinimicrobium sp.
CCGGAACCGGCAAAAAAGGAGTGACTGCAGAGGCGATCATCCTACCGGAGGTGCAGGATTCTATCGCTTTCCAGAATTGGTTGCCCAATGTAAAGGGAAAGTTCGTCATGGTCTCCATGATGCAACCCACCGGCAGACCCGACTATAACTGGGAAGAATTCGCTACCGAAGCTTCCTTTGAAAAAATGAAAGCCGAGCGGGAGGAGCTGGCCGCAGCCTGGAGGGAAAAGATACGAAATACCGGATATAATAACCGCAGCCTGGCCGAAGCTTTGGAAAAAGCCGGTGCGGCCGGGATAGTTGGATCCAACTGGTCCCGCGGGTTTGGAGCAAATAAGGTTTTTGGTGCCTATACCAAAAAGATCCCTACCCTGGACCTTAATCTGGAGGATTACGGCATGTTGTACAGGCTGGCCGGGCACGGGAGCAAACCCGAAATAAAAGTGGTGGCAGAATCAAAGGAGAGAGGAATGGTTCCCGCCTTCAATACGATCGCCGAGATAAGGGGTAGTGAGAAACCGGAGGAATACATTATTCTTTCAGCTCATTTTGATTCCTGGGATGGCGCTACCGGGGCCACAGACAACGGCACCGGGACCATCGTGATGATGGAGACGGCCAGGATCCTGAAGAAGATGTACCCGAACCCAAAAAGGACCATTCTTGTGGGCTTATGGGGAAGCGAGGAGCAGGGGCTTAACGGCTCCCGTGCTTTTGTGGAAGATCATCCTGAGATCGTGGCCAATGTGCAGGCGGTCTTTAATCAGGATAACGGCACCGGCCGCGTAGTGAATATCTCCGGGAACGGCTTTTTGCATGCCTATGATTACCTGGGAAGCTGGTTGGACAAAGTGCCCGATACGGTAAGCAGGCATATTGATACACATTTCCCGGGCAGCCCGGGCCGCGGGGGATCAGATTATGCTTCATTTGTTGCGGCAGGAGCCCCGGCTTTTAACCTGAGTTCGCTTAGCTGGTCCTACTGGAACTATACCTGGCATACCAACCTGGATACCTATGATAAGATCGTTTTTGATGATGTGCGCAACAACGTGATCCTTACGGCGGTACTTACCTATATGGCCAGTGAAGATCCCGAGAGAAGTTCAAGGGAGCAAATAAAACTAAGGGAACATCCCCGTACGGGAGAACCGCAGGAATGGCCTGAGCCAAGGTCCCCCACCCGAAAAGGCGGAGTAAATTAGGCAAAGTTCCCACAAGTACATACCAAAAGAGGCTGTTTAAATAAGCTGTCGTCATTCTATCCCTGATTTATCGGGACCGGTTGACATAAAACTTTTTAAACAGCCTCTTTGTTTTAATGCATTAGAGAAGAGGGGGTTTATCTTTCCACTTTTTCCCTTTTCTGCTTAAGTTCGTATTTTCCACGCTGTACCTCGTAGCAGGCCCGCATGAGGAGTTTGAACTCCCCTCCCTGTAAAGCCTCTGTCAGGGCTTCCATTTCGGGTATATACCGCCTGGCAAAGTCGCGGTCATTTCTAAGGATATCTTTGGTGTTGTCAATGACATCGGCCAGCTTAATGGTCTTGGCTTCCCGGCTGATCTTTGCCTGTCGTTCTGTTTCTTTTTGCTTGCGTTTTCTCCGGTTCAGGTGTTCATAATTCTCCTTGACATATTCGTCTGTAAGTTCATGTACCAGCCGGGCTACCTCCCTCCCGAATTTTCGTTCGATGTCCTGTATGGAGACGGGAGTGTCTTCTACGACATCATGGAGATAGGCCGCACAGATCATCTCGGTAGTATGCGGGACGGTTTGTACGATCTTGGCCACTCTTTTTGGATGTTCTATATAGGGCTCCTCAGTATATTTTCGTTGTTGATCCCCGTGAGCTTTTCGTGCAAATTCCAGTGCTTCTTCTTCCATAGCTTTAGGTTTGGTTGTTAATAATGAAGGTAGTGCAAAAAAAATGCCATCGGTACTTTGTACCTGTTCAACCAAAATGCTGCAGGAAAAAAAGCGTATAAAAAAAGGACCGTCTTTTGACCGCCCTGGTTTTATACGCTATCCCCGGAAGGTTCCGGAGATGGTTTACTGTTTTTGCTTTAATTCAGCTCCCACAGGAATGGTACAGTCGTGACCGGGTTGCCCGTGTGGCGGATTCAGCCTGGGTGTCTGGTCGACCCTTACCGGGGATACCGAACTGCTGGTTGTGGTGGCAGGCTGGGTGGCTTGTTGGGTTTGTGTCTGCGCCGAACCATCCAGGGGTGCTCCAACCGGGAGATCACAGCGGTGCCCGGGCAACCCGTGAGCAGGGTTTACTGCTACTGTTGTTTTGGGGTTTTCATTGGTCTCTACCTCAGATTGCGTTGGCGTGGCCTGCTCGGTCTTTGCTTCATCTTTACAGGATACCAGTACAGTCATACTTAGTGCGATCATCGCGATTCTTATTTTCCTCATTTTCATAATGCTCTTTTTTATTGGTGTTCTACAATTTTTTTCAATGTTTCATCCGGGACGTTGAGCAAGCCTGAAGCGGGAAGTCGGCGCGTCATGGTACGCCAGTTTTCATCTTCTTCAAACACCTGCCTGAACAGCGGCAGGGCTTCTTCGAGCCGGTCGCTGTTGGCCAGGGCCACGGCGGTCCAGTATTTCATTTCCAGGTTATCGGGAAAAAGCTCCATAGCCTTCCCATACTGGTCCAGGGCTTTCTCCACGTCCTCCTCTTCCATGGCGAGGTCCCCGCGGTTCATGTACTCATAGGCCCTGGCCACGGTTAGTAGCCGCTCCAGTTCCTCCAGAGGGGAATCATGATCATCAACACGCAGGTCTATTCTTTTGTCTTCCCAGGAGTTTTCAACTTTTTCAGGCCCCACTACCAGGAGTGCAGCCGATTGTTTGCCACGTATATCCCCACCGGCAGCTTCTGCCGCCTGCAGTACTTTCACTACCCGTTCGGCTAGCGGAAGATCGGTATTTTCTTTCCAGGCCTTTTCCATTGCCGGGACCACATCTTCATTCAGCATCATGTTGGCCTGCACCGAAAAATCATCCCCCACGATATGGGAAGCGGCTTCCACACATTTTTCACCCGTGAAAGCAGCTGCCTTTCCGGAATTATCGAGGAATGCCACTTGCCGGAAGGCTTTTCCTTCGTCCTGGTTCACCAGTTGCTCCAGGGCTTCAGGAGCCGGTATTCCCTGTTCCATCAACTCCAGGCCCCGGGGACCAAATGCGGGGTTTACAAAGGACTGGGTGGCCACCACTCCCACACCCGATCTCCCCCAGGAGACCAGGGAACCTACAGAAAACCAGTGGCTTTGTACCCCCACCGCCATCTCTCCCGTTGCGGTATCTTTAGCGACAATTGAATAGGTGTGGGCGAAGGCATCCCCGCTAATTTCGGGATTCTGGGCCTGCCCCGATGCCAGGCCGAGACCGGACATCACCAGTAAAAAGAAAAATTTTTTCATTTTGGAATACGCTAGTATATCCAAATATAAGGATTCTGAAAGAACCTTTTAGAAAGTTTGATGTAAACTTAATTGTATCTGTCCTTTGCTGTAGGAGTTGGAGGTTTGTTCCATATATCCCAGCTGGATGCGCAACCTGTCCCTCAGGGCGTATCCCAGGGCCGAATAGAACCGGTTCCTGTCGAAATACTCCACTTTGCGCCCGTTCCCAATGTCTGTTTGGCCATTAATAAAGATCTCATTGTAAAAAGCCAGGTACCAGGTGTTCTGGAGCATGTCTGTTCGGTTAAGGGGAATATTCAGGAAGAGGTTATAACGATACCTCGTGCGCAGATCCTGGTCCTCCACCCAACGCTGTTCGTACCTAAAGCGGTGGGTAAGCAACAGCCGTTCTCCTGCCTTATGCGGAAGCAGGGCTTCCTGGTAAATGCGGCTCTCTGTAGAAGTATGGTCGCTGTCCCCGTATGCCCCTGAAGTGATGTGTGCATATCCAAGGGTCAACTTGGCCTCGATAGCTTCCGGGGTATAGGTGAATCCGCCGCGCAGTAATAACTGTTCCAGGTCACCACCCAGGTTCCAGTTGCGGTATTGCAGGTCCCCCTGCAATCCAAACCTGCTTTCACTAAACTGGGTATTCCAGAAATACATATACCAGGCGCCGGTCTTATCCTCGTCGATCTGGGCTGTGGCAGAAAGGGAAATCAAAAATAAGAGTAGTAGGGGGTAGAATTTTGGGCTCATAATCTTTTTTCGCAAATATAAAATCCTGCCGGGACCTGGGCGAAAAAGTCTGCAGAAATTACGGGCTGCGGGCCCGGCCCTGTTATTTTTTAAAATTCCGGAAGTTTTATCCGGTTTGGCTTAAAATTTTCAATAAAACATTTTATTTTTGTGCTCCCTTACCGGCCTCGTAGTTCAATGGATAGAATAGAAGTTTCCTAAACTTTAGATCCAAGTTCGATTCTTGGCGAGGCTACTTTAATCACCTGAAGAAAATTATAGCCCCTGCTAATCATTATTGGCAGGGGCTTTTGCTTTTAGCATCTAAGGGAGAGGTCTGGAAGGATGTGCAGAAATTTACCGGCCTATAAAGCGAGCTGATTACGACACAGGTCGTATAGATTCTCTGAGGTCTCAGGAGAGGAGGAAGGTTAGAAAAAAATATGCTTCTTATTAATTGGAAGTGCTCTCTTTGCAGTGCACTTTTAAAGGCTTAATGTGTATTTCCATAATTTTTTAGAAAAAATATAGTTTATCATGTAATATGTTGGTATTTAGTACGTCTAAATTTTTAAAATCTTACGTTTTTATGAATGAACTTTGAACCACATCTTATAACCAGTTTTAAACTCGCAATTATGAAACAGCAACTTATAATAGAAGAAATAAGAGCTCATAAAGAAAATTCCTTTCGGGTGATCTATGACCAGTATTATGGTATGGTCCTAACTCATGTGCTTAAAAAAAGTGGAGACCAGGCTGATGCCCAGGACCTGTTCCAGGATGTGATGATCGTTCTGGTTGAAAAACTGGAAAGAGATGATTTTGTTCTTAGTGCTAAACTCAAGACTTATGTAATGGCTATTGCCAAGAATCTATGGCTCAAAAAATTGAGAGGGTCCCCTTATAGAGAAAGCTTTGACTTCAAACATGAGAAAAACCTTTATGAAGAGATGCAATTATTTATTGAGAAAGAAAACAGTTATGCTCACCAACTAAAGCAGCTCTTCAACAAAATGACCGCACATTGCAAAAAGCTCCTAAATGGAATTTATTATAAGATGAAATCTATTCTGGACATTCAGAAAGAATATGGCTATTCCACTAAACATAATGCGCAGAATCAAAAGCATAAATGCATTCAGCAACTCCGTGATCTTAAAGATCAAAAATAATTTTTCTTTTTTCGGGTGATTTTAGACTGGATCGGGTATAAAGATATAGAAGACCAAAAACCTATATCATGAAAAATCTGATTCCCTTTTTGAAATCTATTGCTGGCCATAAAGGCACCGCTTCTTCCGCAAGCTTATGGGTTTTGCAGCCTTTACAAGCCTCCTCCGTATTACCTGTCCTGTATGCCCTGGAGAAATTTTTCTCCTTACCTATCCCAGTGTTAAAAAATTCGCCTTCACTGCAGCCATCCGCTATCTTCTTTACAAGTGGAGGGCATAGGCGAAAGGGGATCTGCAGCAAGGTAGGCACTCCTGTAATTCCGCAGCCCAAAGAAGAGGTTCTACCCGATTTCCATAGGCTTTACTCAGAAGATGATATAAGGGAACTGGAGCTAACATTATCCCTGGTCCAACTAAACCGACACTGGTTCCCCGGGACCTGAACCCTTATCTGCCACAACTTTATTTACATGTTGTGTATTGTTTAATCTT
>JBEPWW010000175.1:0-5811 GCA_041642215.1 Salinimicrobium sp.
CCTCTTCAATGAGCGGGAAAATGAATGGGCCCATATGTACAGGGCCAAACGCTTCACCCCGATAAAGTCGGCGAAGAATTACATCAAGGAGAACATCAATGTGATGGGGGAGTACATAAAAGACCTCCCGGGAAAATCTGAAGCCGACTCCTTTGAAGAAATACGGCCCGGGGAAGGAAAAATTGTGGAAAAGGATTCTGAGAAATGGGCTGTTTACAAGGATGATGAAGGGAAGGTACATACGGTCTCTGCCGTTTGTACCCATATGGAATGTATCGTGGACTGGAATGATGCCGAAAGGTCCTGGGACTGCCCCTGCCATGGCAGCAGGTTTACCCCTACCGGGGAGGTGATCGAAGGGCCTGCTTTCTCCCCGCTCGATCAAAAGACTAACCATAAAGAAAAATAAAATGGTCATTACCGCAATTGTCCTGATTTCCCTGGCAGTCATCCTGGGAGGTTATTTACTGAGTTTTGTTCTGCAGGCCAGGAACCCGCCAAAAGGAATTGTGATCGCACACGGTACGCTGGCGGCCCTGGGGATCATTATCCTGCTAATCTATGCATTGACCACAGATGAACCCCATAAGCACTGGGACAGTATCATAATCTTTGTTCTGGCAGCAACGGGAGGGATCTACCTGGTGTCCCGGGATATTCGCCATAAAGATGTGCCAAAATGGGTGGCGATCGTACATGGAGCCATTGGCCTTACAGGTTTAATCTGGATACTGACCCACACTATTCACTAAAATTATGTCTATGTTACGTTGGACCTATCCTGTTTTAGCCGTTTTTATTTTAGTTGTAGTTGGATTTGGCCTTGGCCTTACCCTCAAAGAAGGTGTTGAGGTCGCGGGGTTTGTAAAACCCGACCAGGATCCTGAGAGGGGGCGGCTTATGATGCACATGAAAAATACGACCCGTATTTCGGGAAATGTGCAGGAGATCCATGACCGACTGAAAGAAGCGATTCCCTATGAAGCGGCCCAGACGGCAGATTATGTACCGGGAATAACCAACTGGAAGGATTTCGTGAAGAGCAGTCTCACGATCGATTCCACGGCCACGCATGTCATCATAATCTCCGCGGGAGGGGAAGATGCACTTGCCTGGGCCCTGCCCGCGATATTTTTTGCCAAATACAATAACTCGCCCCTGGTCTTTGCCGATGAACTGGCGGCCAACAGAAACCTGCTGCAGGGGAGAAAAGCCTTTATTATAGGCCCTGAGGAATTCATTACTGACCGGGACCTGGAAGGGCTTGAGGTTCATGAGCGTATAACCGCGTCCACTCCGGCCGGTCTTGCTGTAAAGATCGCCCGGTATCGCGACAGCGAAACAGGATTTGGCTGGGGCCGGGAATACCACAGGCGTACCGGATACTTTCAATACGTCATCACTACTCCTTTTGAAGCCCTGCAAGGACTGGCGGCCCTGCCCCTGGCAGGATCCAATGCCGCTGCTATTTTGTATGCCAATGAAAAAGGAGGGCTGCCGGGAATCACTGATGCTTATATGTGGTCTCAGCGACCTGATTGGTTCGTGACCCCTTCTGAAGGGCCTTTCCGCCACTTCTGGGTAGTTAGCGAGCGCCTCAGCTATGCCGCCCAGGGGAGAATGGACCTTTCCATAGAAAAAGCATCCTATCCAGATCTGGGCCATGTGGCACTGGGACCACTGGAAGCAGGAATTATCATATTCATCGTGTTGGGAATTGCCGGTGGTATCTTTATTATGGTGCATTCCTCCTATATGCTGCCGGGAGTAATGCTGCCCATGAAGATCTCGTGGACCTTGGGCTCCATGTTGCTGCCGGTCCTGGGGGTGATCCTGTATTTTAGCGCCTACAGAAGACCGGTTTATCATGAACATAAAATGATGCGCTGGCTACGGCCGCAGAACATACAAAGCGCCGCGGCAACTATGATGGGATTTGGTTATGGAGCCCCTGCCATGATCGCCGTGGCCTGGCTTTTTGCATACTTTGGATTCCCGATCTTCTATGGAGAAACTTTTAATGAAACCGTTTTCTGGCTGGGCGCAGGCATGCCGGTGATGATGCTGGGAATGTATTTAGGAGCCATTCTTCTGGCTGCTTTCCTCGTGCAGTTTCCTATGAAACAATCCATGATGGAAATGGAAAATGGCGAAATGCTTTGGAATGCTTTAAAAGTCACTTTCCTAAGCATGACGGCAGTGAGTTTGGGGATGATGACCTTTACCTGGTGGATGATGATGACCCATCTGCCTATGATGCCACAGGAGGATGATATCATGTGGTTCGGGACGATCTGGATCGCTTCTTTTGTCGGATTTATAGTGGCCTGGCCTCTAAACTGGGTTATGATAAGAAAAAAACTGAAGAATGGAAACATGTAATATGAAGTTGATACCGCTTATTTTGGGATTGCTTATTCTCTTTTCCTGCGGAAAATCTGAAGGTCCTTCTGCCGGGGCCGATCTGGCTTTACAGGAGGAGTCTACGGTCACCGCCTTTACTACCAGGTTGCCCGGTTCAGATCCCCAGACCCAGGCATTGCTCCTTACACAAACGGTATACGCCGCCACGAGGGAAGACAATGCAGCGGGGGCCATTATGCTGGTGCCTCAGGATGAGGCCATCGCTTTTACCGCCATGCACCGAATTACACATATGCCCGTCAACGCCCCGTTATTTTATCTGGATGAAGAGGGAAAGATCTCCCCGGAAACCTTTCAGGAAATGCGGCGGTTGCGACCGGACGGTGTTATGCAGGATGGACAAAAGCAGGTATATGCCGTAAACGTGCCCGAAGGGGAGGTCAGGCGTATAGAGGACAATTTAAAGTATAAGGTGAGGAGATTTAATGAAACTGATCCTGTAAAACTGGCCGAACTCCTGGACCGGTGGCAGGCAGCTCTCAAGGCAGACCACCCCGATGAGGTGATCATTTCGGCAGTGGATCACCCAGACGGGATAAAGCATGGAATGGGGGCCATGGGATGGAACGCGCACATGGGGCGCGGTTTTGCCTGGGTGTATACAGACAGCGTTCCCGAGGCCACAAAGAAGATGCTGAAAAGAAGGTACGGGAGACATGGTTCGTACATGTATCTCACCGGCGGGCCGGAGGTGATCTCAGATAAAGTGGCTAAAGAACTGGGGGAATACGGGCATGTGCGTCGGGTAGCAGGGGAGGATGTGTATGCCTCAAGCGCGGTGAACGCCGGATACAAGGATTTCGGCAGGAACTTTGGCTGGGCCTGGGGCTGGACACCCAGGGAATTTGGCTGGGGAATAGCCCAGGCAGGACATAACTACATATTCTCAAATGCAGATAATGTGTTGGGAACCATTCCTGCGGTGGTGTTGGGCCATATGGGAAAACATGGTCCCGTATTACTGGTTGATAATGATGAACTGCCACCTTCTGTAGCAGACTATCTTGAAATGGTGAAGCCTTTCCCGGCAAATCCACAGGAGACCATCCTCAATTTCGGGTGGATCATTGGAGACGACTCTACAATTTCGCGGGACCTGCAAAAGGAGATCGACCGCTATCTGTCCCCTTTTCCTCTGGAAAACTCCGGGGACACTATTAACGGAGATTCTGAAACGGAACAGGATACGCTTAATAAAACCCAAACCTAGAACTATGGAAAAAGCAGAAAGAACAGAAGAAGATCTTGTTGTAGGAACCACCAACCACGGCCCACACGGGGTGATCTATGCCCCTGTGATGTTGCATATGGCGCTCCTGGGAGCATTGGTTCTGGGCCTGGTATTTGGCTTTTTATCTTTTATGGTGGCTGAAGGCAGTTGGGCCATTCCCGATTTCGGGCAATTCGCTGCCAGCTCCTATTATATCGCGGCCATCACAGGTGGCGGAGTAGGAGTGGCTCTGGGAGGCCTGGCGGGGGGGCTCATTGGAATGATACGGGTGATGAAAATGCAAAAGAACAGGAAATATTAATCTATCACTGCTTTTTGGGAGACAGTAAAGATCACTTCCGGTTCTGAGACAGGTTCCTTTCAATAGTATCACGTTCCTGTACCGCTTCTTCAAATTCCTCGTCCAGTTCAAATTCAAACTCGTCAGGGGTCTTCAGGAAGAGCTCATTGAGTTGTAGCTTGAAATTGTCGAATTCCACAATGACATTTCGGGTGACCTCAAATATTTCTTCGGGATCTTTGTTTTTTTTGTTGCATAACTGGTGCAGTACCCTTGATTTTGTGAGGAGGACATTGGCCCTGGCTTCTACTGCAGTTGACTGCAGGTTTTCAGGAAGGGAGCTCTCCAGCCGTTCCATGATTTGCAAGAGGGGTCGGGAACTTTCAATGATCTCCCCGGCAGTAGCCGTTCGTAATCGCTTTATCTCATTTTGAGCGGTAACATAAGCCAGCCATTGATTGACTTCCTGTTTCACCTCGGGCAGGAGCTCTACCCGGCGGTTGTAATCCACCTCAATGGTATCAGAAAACCGGAGGGCTCCTTCCTCAGAAGACCGGTTCTCGATTTTTGCATTTTCCTGGCAGCCAAAAAGCAGGACCAGAATGGATAAAAGGAAAATATTTTTCATTTCTTAAAGATATAAAACAATTAGGCCCTGTGACGCCGGATCATTTAAAAAAAGCTCAAAAATCTAAAGGGTGGAGCTGTATTTAGGTCCGGGAAATTTTCCATCTTTTCTGAAATAGATATCTTTGTTGGAATCAAAAACAGAAAATTTATGGCTTCAAAGATATTAATAATTGGTGCTTGTGGGCAAATAGGGACAGAACTTACTATGACTCTTCGGAATAAGGTAGGAAATGAAAACGTCATTGCCAGTGATATCAGGGAAGGAAATTCTGAACTTATGGAGTCTGGTCCGTTTGAGATCGCAGATGCTACCGATTACGAGAGGATCGAAGAACTGGTGACAAAGTATGGGATCGAAGAAATTTACCTGATGGCTGCCATGCTCAGTGCGACTGCTGAGAAGTTTCCTATGAAAGGCTGGGCACTTAATATGAACTCGCTCTTCCATGTTCTGAACCTGGCTAAGGAACAAAAGGTGTCCAAAGTGTTCTGGCCCTCAAGTATTGCTGTTTTCGGACCGACGACACCTAAACATGATACCCCGCAAACCACTGTCATGGAGCCCACAACCGTTTATGGTATCAGTAAACAGGCGGGGGAGCGCTGGTGTGAATATTACCATAAGAAATTCGGGGTGGATGTAAGAAGTATTCGATACCCGGGTCTGATTAGTTATAAAACTCTTCCCGGAGGTGGAACTACCGATTATGCCGTGGAGATTTATCATGAAGCGCTGAAGAAAGGAAAATACACATCTTTTCTAAATAAGAATA
Organism: Salinimicrobium sp.; assembly: GCA_041642215.1. GTDB lineage: Bacteria > Bacteroidota > Bacteroidia > Flavobacteriales > Flavobacteriaceae > Salinimicrobium. The sequence continues at coordinate 5,339 of JBEPWW010000175.1, forward strand.
CTGAATTACCCATGATGTTTATGGATGATGCCATCCGGGCGACCATCGCGCTGATGGACGCTCCAGCAGAATCCATAAAGGTGCGCTCTTCCTACAACTTAAGTGCTTTGAATTTTACACCAGAGACTCTGGCTGAAGCCATACGTAGCCATATTCCGGAATTCAGTATCGATTACGCACCGGATTTCCGACAGGATATTGCGGACTCCTGGCCTTCAAGTATAGATGATACGCCAGCCAGAGAAGACTGGGGTTGGGAACATAAGTTTGATCTGGATAAGATGACGGCAGAAATGTTGGCCGGTATTAAAGAAGTTTACCAGGTATAAAATTCACCCTGTCCACTATTTTAAGCATTGGACATTGATTGGGACAGAAGAATAAATGGAATAAAAAAACGTCCTGTAGTTGGTACAGGACGTTTGAAATACGAATTAGAACTTGATATTATCAATTGATAACACGCACCTGAG